>JAQBEG010000275.1:0-3680 GCA_032123985.1 Deltaproteobacteria bacterium | reverse complement strand
GAAACGGGCGGTTCCGCGCAAATCTCAAGGCCAATCGGAACCTTCTGCAACAGGTCAACGACACGAGCGAGGGCCAGTGGCCCTTCGCGGTCGTACTGAGCTGCATTGATTCACGAACATCCGCTGAGTTGATCTTTGATCAAGGGCTTGGGGACATATTCAGCGTGCGCATTGCCGGAAACTTCCTGAACGAAGACATCCTTGGCAGCATGGAGTTTTCTTGCGCCATCGCCGGAGCGAAGCTGATCGTCGTCCTTGGCCACTCGCATTGCGGCGCGATCAAGGGGGCGTGCGACGAGGTCGAACTCGGACTGCTTACGGGCATGCTGAAGAAAATCAAACCAGCGGTCGATGCCGTCCCAAAGCCGACCAATCCGGCCGAGCGGTCTTCGGCGAACCCGGACTTCGTGGGCTCGGTCGCGCGAGAGAATGTTCGACGTGGCATGGACGGCATTATTAAGCAAAGCGACGTACTGCGAGAGATGTTCAATGCGGAAACCATCGACATTGTAGGCGGGATGTACGACGTCGAGACCGGCGAGGTCGAGTTCTTCTAGCCACAGCCGGTTGTCGGATGATTCGTCGAAGAAGATGAACATTTAGAGAATGTTGTACGGCCGATGACGAGGCGAATTGTGCGAGGCCGGGAGATTGGATTTTCGAACAACCTGTGTTGGATATTGGAGAGGTCGACATGAATCTGAGATCGGATCCGCGGTTTGAAGCCTATGTGGAAGACGCGGTCGCCACCGCTAAAGGCCGGTTTCCACGAGGTGATTTGAAGGGAGATTCGATTCTCCCAATTTTGTTGATCGGAGTCGCTGGCATATCAGTCGCAGTCAAGGTTTTGACTTGGGGAACCGGAGAATTCTTGGCTCTGGATATCCTTGGCGCAGCCGGGCTGGCAATATTGGCTTCGCTTTGTTGGCTAAGTGAGCCGCGGGTCGAGCAGTTCCAAATTCACGCAGTCGCATCGCCTCGCAGTCCAAGTCGGCGAACTGATCGACGCGTTTCTTGGGAACGCGGGCTCGAGTAAATCTGTGGATCATCCACACGCAAGGAATTAGAGAGAGATATGAACGCGTCGCTAAGCGATCGCAGGATCTTGATTACCGGTATCGCGAACGAGCAGTCGCTGGCCTTGGCGATCGCCGAAGAGTTGCAGGCGGAGGGGGCGGAGCTGGTGTGCGCCGGCCTGGGCCGCACCCGCCACAGCCCGGATTTATCGACTTCTGCAGCTGCATTCCTTGATTCCTCGCAGGAGGCGTTTCAGAAGGCTGTCCGCAACCGACTGGGGACTGAAACGCCCGTCGTGTTCTTTGATGCTTCAATAGACGAGAGCCTTGAAGACGCAGCGAGCGAAATGCTCGATTCACAGCTTCGTGTGGATGGCGTCGTTCACTCCATCGCACTCGACCGGACCATTCGAGGCCGCGAGGTCAAGCCTCTCGTGGATGTGTCACGACAGGAGTTTCTGGATTGCATGAGCGTGTCGGCCTACTCGCTGATCGGGCTGATTCAATCCCTCCTGAGGAGAGAACTCTTGAACAAGGGCGGCTCAGTCGTGGCGCTTTCCTATCTTGGGGCGGAACGTGTTATGCGTCATCCGTATAGAAATATCGGCGTGGCGAAAGCTGCACTCGAACGGATCACACGCGAACTCGCCTACGAACTCGGTCACGCAAAGGGAATTCGTGTCAACTCGATTCGTTTTTCCCCCTACGCCGAGAGCCGAGCCGGGGGCGCGATTCCCGATCTCGTGAAGGCGGTGGATGACGCAGCGCTTCGTGCGCCTCTCGGAAACGCGACGCCGCAAAGCCTCGGGCGGGAAATCGCATATCTCATGCGCGATGGTGTGAGTGTGACCGGGGAGACCCGTCACGTTGACGGCGGATATCACATGCTCGCCTAAGCGATTTTCGTCGCTCGAGCACCCAGTCGCAGCTCGGGAAAGAGGTCCCGATCGCCGGATTTGCTGATTGCCTCTTGGATTCGGTAGTCGTACGTCCGTCGAGGATTGGAGCCGCTACCGCTCGCGATTCCTCTCTTCTTGATTCAGTTCGCCGAGGCCACTTTCCGCAGCCTTCTTGAGGCCCACACCGCAGTCGTGGAATCCCCGCTCCATCGATCTTCCGAAGAGTCCGAGGGCGAGGGGGCGAAGCCATCCCGTGAAGCGGTCCTCGGTCATATAGTGGGTGCGGCCCTCCCGGAGATGGGTCAATGTACCTCGTTCGAACGGTAGTTGTCAGAAGACTACTTAGCGGTGGTGCAGAAAACGCAACTTAAAATACCAATTCACATCAAGTCGACGGGGCGATAAAGGCCTTGGGGCACGCCTACTGCGGCGGATCTCAGTATTATTCGACCTGGATCGTGGCCTCGGACAGGCCCTGACCCGCTGTTCAAGAAAACTGCCTGGTCTTCCGATGAAATATCGAGTTCTTTCGTAGTTATTGAGAGGGGGTGTTGTCGTGCGGGTGAATCGGGCTGTTAGAAAAAGTTCGACGTGGATGGCAGCGTTGCTCTCGGTCGCTGCGATCGGAATCGGTTGCGGAGACGGAAGCGGCGTGCTGCGAGTCGATGCCGAATTCGATCCGGAGATCTCGGCGAATACTTCTCGGCCGCTCAGCGAAAGCAATCCCGGTGTCGGTCAGAGCTTCACCGTCCTCAACAAAGGGAAGCTCGAGAAATTCTGGTTCGTGCTCACCGACGGTGAATCAGACGATAACGGCACGATCCGAGTGACCGTTCGGCCGCTCGATGCCATGGGCGCACCCGACGCGGATCCTGCTACATCGATCATTAGTCCAATCGATGTCCTGACAAGGACACTCCCGGATGCAGGCGTCGATGAATTCACGGTATTCAGTCTCGGCAACGACTCGGGCCGCAAAGTCGACAAGGGGGAGCAATACGCGATCGTCGTGGAATTCGTGAGTCGCGCGACGGATCGCGATTCGAATGCGATCGCCCGAGTGCTCGGTGTGACCGATGGCAGCATCGAAACCTACCCGGATGGTTCGGGCTCGACCCGTGCAGCCGGCGGGGTCTACCTGAACAATACCGACGACTATTTCTTCCGGACCTTCGTACTTGACTAACCGTATCGGTTGATTCACGTGTGTCATTGGATCGTCGAATGAGAATTAGGGAAGAGGTGGTGGAGCTTACGCCGCGTGAGGGCACGGCTTAGCAGCTCAGCTCGGCGTTGGTGCACGAATCGTAGAGAAAATTGGCCAGTTGCCCCGATCTCGGCGGTCCCTTTGGCCCAATCGGCCACATTCTCAGCATGAACTCAAGAGTCCACCCCACGTTCAAGACGAAGTACCGCGTGAGCAACTGGGCCGAGTACGATCGCGCGCTCGTGCAGCGAGGTGACATCACACTTTGGCTTTCCCCGGATGCGGCAGACTCTTGGACGCCTGGACCATCCGGAAAACGAGGCGGCCAGCGGAAGTTCTCAGACCAGGCAATCGAAACCGCACTAGCGCTTCGGATCGTCTTCAACTTGCCGCTTCGACAGGCGGAGGGTTTCCTTCGGTCAGTCCTATCGCTGATGGCTCTGGATCTCGAAGCTCCCGACCACACAACGATCTCCCGCCGTAGCCAGAAAATCGATGTTGGTCTCCGTCTCGCCGCGACGAAAGGCCGACTTCATCTCATCGTCGACAGCACCGGGC
>JAQBEG010000274.1:0-2827 GCA_032123985.1 Deltaproteobacteria bacterium | reverse complement strand
GGGAACTCTTGAACGTGAGATCGATGTCGGCCGCGGGTCATCCCGCGGGAAAACCGTTTGCTGCTACGCCATCAAAAGATCTGGATCTCACGAATCGGCGCTGAGTCTTGCGATTCGCGATCGGGCGTCGCGCGACCAGTTGGGCTCGTCGAACTCGATACCGCGTCCCTTGGCGATCTTTGACAGATTCTCGTAGTGACTCACGGTTGTTCGACTCGCTTTGATCGCCTTCTCGACTTCCTTGTTGTTTTCGTAAGCCTCGGCAAGATGATTTCCGACAATGCCTTGGACTTCGTAAGATTTGCTCGGAAAGCGCTCCGCTGCCTCCTGCAGATAGCCGATCGCGGCGGAAGGCACGCCTCGCTTCACGAGGACCCAGCCCAGCGTGTCCGCCGCGCTGGCATCGTCTGGTAACTGTTCCTTTGCTTGCTGTGCGAGTTCGAGGGCTCGATCTAGATCTCCGCCCGTGTCGGCTAGCAAGTAGGCAAGATTATTTTTCGCTATCGCGAGATCTGGGTTCAGCGAAATCGACTTCTCATAGGCATCCATCGCGTCCGGACGACGGTTGTTATTCTCATAGATCACCGCCAGTCGGTATTGAAGATCGGACGACTCCGGAACCGCCAACGAGGCGCTCTCCATTAATTCGATCACCCTTGGGACGTTGCCAGCCTTGGCCTCCAGATCGGCCAGGGCGACTTGCGCCGTCACGTTTCGGGGCTCGAGCTTGATCGCTCTCTCGAGCGACACGCGCGCGCCATCGACGTCGCCCGTCAAAAGCTTGACCTCAGCTTCGACTTCCGCGATTTCGGTTTCTTCTGGACTCGCCTCGAGCGCCCTCTTGACCCGCGCTACCGACGCATCTAAGTCACCGTTTACTCGGTCGATTGCGAGAAGTGTCCGCAGGATCTGGGAATTTCCAGGCGCCAATTTGTCCGCCTGTCGCAATCTCTCGGCACCCTGCTCAGCCCGGCCGAAGGCGAGATCCAAACGACCGAGCGCGAACAGCGCTGCACCGTCCCGCTGATCTTCGGGAATCTTCTCTACTTCAGCGTATGCCTCTTCACCACGGCCTACGCGGATCAAGCTCTGGCCGACGATGATACGAACCTCGGCGTCATCGGGGTTTTGCGCGAGGTAGGTTCGGCCCTGCTCGATCGCAAACTCATGCTCCCCGAGTTGCGCGTGCAGCTGCGCTAGAAGCTTCCGAGCGATACCCAGCTGCGGCTCGAGTTCGACGGCGCGCGCGATTTCGACGCGTGCACGACTGAGATCGTTGGACGCGGCCAGCGCCGATCCGAGTACGAATCGTGCCTGGGCCCAATCGGGGCGCGCCTGTAACACCTTCTGAAGTGACGCCTTCGCCGCTTCGATATCTGAATCGGCAAGCTCGATCTTCGCGCGTACGAAATGGGCCTCGGGGTTGTCCGGCTCTGCCTCGAGCACGCTGTCTACGATCGTGCGACCGGTCTGAATCGATTCGGCGTCTGAGATTTTATAACCGATGTCAATCAGCAACTCGGCCTCACGAAGCTGCGCCGTACGATTTTCACCGTCGATCGCGACCGCAGCACGCGCAGCCTTGAGTGCACCCTGCAGGTCTTCCTGACGCCCCAGATAAGCCGAAAGCACGAGCTGCGCCGCGATATTGTCGGGCGACACCTCGCTCGCGCGAAGAATCATTGCGTTTTCCTCTTCGGTCATTCCTTGCAACCGATACATTCGCGCGATCTGGTAGATCAACTCGATTTTCGTCTCGCTGACCTTGGTACCCTCTTCGAGTACCTCGATCGCCTTCTCGAGGCGCCCTCGATCGTAATGGAACCCGGCCAGGAGCAGGTAGGAGGCCTGAATAGCCTCCTCGCGAACAACTGTTTCGAGCAGAGAGGTGGTCCGCGAATCTTCCTCCGGGCTGAACTGTCGTTTCTTGATCGGAGCCTCCATCGCCAGCTCGACAGACCTATGGAGGGCGACCAACGCCTCCGTTTCTCGATCCTTCGATCTCATGAGCATTCGAGACAACGCCGACACCGCGAAATAGCTTTCCTCGACCTCAATCAGACCGCGAAGAACCTGCTCCGCCTCGTCTAGCCGTCCGCGTCGTTCCAGGAACCCCGCCAGAAGAAACCGATATGCGGCGCCGGTCGGATCGTTTTCCAATGCTGCACGAAAATCCGCTTCCGCAGCTTCGAGATCCTCACGACTCTCCACCGCCTGCGCACGGATGATGTACGCCGCGGAATTCGTTGGATCGATCGCAAGTACGGCCTCGGCCTGTTCCAGTGATAGGTCATAGTCCCCAATCGCGGCAGAGACCGTTCCGTAACGAAGACGTGCGTCGACGTTCTGCGGATCGAGACGAACTGTCTCGGACATCTCCCAGTAGGCTTCGCGCGGCTTCTCGACTTTGAGGTACGCGAGCGACAGTGCTTCATGGGCCGCTGCGTTCTCTGGATCGAGTTGAAGGACGTTCTTGAACTCTATGATCGCTTCGGGCGCTTGATCGGCGTTGACGTATTCCTCGCCTCGCTCGAGGAACGTCGAAAGCCGCTCCTCATCACTCTGGCATCCACCGAGCAACAGAAGGACTATCGCTGCGACAGCCAGGGAAACACCGTTTTGGGAATACCGCGAAGCGCTCAAGAGCATAAACATGAATCCTTTGCATCCCACTAGGGGACCACGGACCGAGGGGAATAAGATTGGGCCAAGAGAGTGCGCCATCCTATGGTCGGTTGCCATAGAGGGCCCTATATCGCGTGAAGGGCCGGCTCGAATCGGGCGGATTTGGGGTCGCGGGGCTCTATTAGGAGCCGGCGGGAACCAC
>JAQBEG010000273.1:0-3995 GCA_032123985.1 Deltaproteobacteria bacterium | reverse complement strand
GGATGCAGGCCCCTGACGCCGCTCTTGAAGTTTTTGAGCTGCATCTCGATATACCAGGCGGGCATGGCGGCGATTGCGGGCGCCAGATTGTCGATCACGCCGCCTCCATTCGCGCCATGACATTGGGAGCAGAGCTCGAAGAGCTGCTCACCCCGTTCGACGTTCGCCACGGAGTCGCCTGCGAACGCTAGGCCCGAAAGTCCCGTCGACGCACACATGAAAAGAGCTGTAGTGGTCAGCGTCGAGATCAGTTTGCCGAACAAAGTCGTCCCTCTTCTTCTAATTCTCGCACGCTACCGAACCGAACCCGTCGTCGGAGAGCGATTGTGGAGGCTGCTTTCGGTTGTTAGACGAGCGACGCAATCACTCGCGAGGCAACCCATCATTGGACTCGGCGAAATCGACCAAGGCCGCCCTGATTTTGACCCGATTCCAATCCCGATGCGAGTTGAAGTTCAGGATCCTTCGGGGGCTAGCATAGCGTCGCGGCGCGAGAGGTGGCGGGTTTTCATGGCAAAACATGCGTCCTAGCTGCAACGATTCGCTGCACAAATCCACTCGAGCCTAGGTCATGGGGGGATTGAAAGGATATAGAAGCAGGTAGATCGCGACGCCGGTGACAGAGACGTACATCCAGATCGGCCAGCCGATTCGAGCAATCCGACGATGGCGATCTCGTTCGTCGCGCAGACCGAGGCGAATGAGCATGATCGCGATGATCGGAACCGTCATGGCAAGCAGAACGTGGGATCCAAGCAACACTAAATAGGCGGTTTTGACCCATCCTTCGGCGTTGAACGTCGTGTTCTCGAAGTTTCGTGAGACCTTGTGACTCACATATAGAAGAAGGAAGAGGCTCGAGACTCCGAAGGCGGCGATCATCACGACGCGGTGGCGAGCCAGCTGGCCGCGGCGTGCCAGTCGACGACCGATCACGAGCAGTACGATCGCCGTCGCATTGAGCGCCGCATTGATTGGCGGCAGAACTGAAAAATCCATGATCGTCAGCACCTTAGCAGCTCACACGACCGCTCTCGCTGATAGCGCTCGCTCATAAATAGGTGAGCGCGCGATTGAACAGACCCACCGTCGCCGCATGTAGCAGGTCGCCCGTCTGGCGATCCGCCCTGCCCGCACAAGCCCGCGCGTGGGTCCCCTCGAGAATGATGCCGAGGCGATAACAAGCGAGCACGACATACCAATCGATTGCGTCCGGACTGCGGGACGACCGCTCGAGATAGTGGTGGATCAACTCACTCGCGGTGGGCAGACCGGCAATCGGTCCGAGGGCGTTTCCAAGCGGTGTCTTCCCCTCGTCGTCCGGCCAACTTGCGACGAGCGCCCCGAGATCGAGCAACGGATCCCCAACCGTTGCGAGTTCCCAATCAACGATGGCGGCGAGTTCAGGCCCATCGAATGAGAACATGACATTGGCCATGTGATAGTCACCGTGCAGAATTCCCGGCAGAAA
The DNA here is from genome assembly GCA_032123985.1 of Deltaproteobacteria bacterium. Taxonomy (GTDB): domain Bacteria; phylum Myxococcota_A; class UBA9160; order UBA9160; family UBA4427; genus UBA4427. The sequence goes on along the minus strand of JAQBEG010000273.1, from coordinate 2,524 downwards.
GCTCGCCGGACGATTGGCGTCGAGCCATAGCGCGATTCGATCGACGCCGGGAATCTCCGGCCCGGGGTAGCCCGCCATTTCGCCATAACTCTCGAGCTGTTGCTGCCAACGCGAAACCTGACGTTCGAGAAAACCTTCGGGACGACCGAAGCCTTCGAGCCCGACGGTGAGATAATCAACAGCCCCGAGCGAGGCGATCCCCTCCGCCATCGCAAAACCCATTCCCCGCCGAATGTCACGGTCGCCTTCATGTAGCTCGGGCAGCCCCGCCGTCGCGTTGAAACCGTCGACCGGCTCCATGAGATAGAACGCCGCGCCAAGTAGCACTTCGTCCGGACACGCCGCAATCAATCCGGGGTGAGGAACGTCCGATCCCTGCAGTGCACCGAGTACGCGCGCTTCCCGACGCATCGTCTCGTCGCTGTTCGCACGCTTGTGAATCGGAGGTCGCCGCAACACATAATGACGTCCCCCGCGTTCGAAGCGAAGCAGAATATTCTGGGTGCCCCCGGCCAGCTTGTCGACCAGACCGATCTCGCCGGGCGGCAAGGCCTGTTCGTCCATCCATGCGTCGAGAATCGCGAGGTCGACTCCTTCGATTTCCTTCTGCTGTGCCACTGACATTCGCTTCCCTTCGCCCCGCTATTGCCTCGACTTGCCACGACGTTACCACCCCAAATGCCCGATGAGGCGGGCCGGCTGGGCTCGCAGGTGTTGGACGCCGAAAACGCTACGATGCCGAGCCCATGATTTCCCAGGAGACAACCGAAGCGATCGCACCCTGGCGTCGAGCGATCCTCGATCGCTTCGAATCGGGCGGTCGGTACCCGACGTGGGTGCTCTTCGCCGCCCTCGCCGGCATGTTCTCGACGACCTTCCCGATCACGATCCTGGCGGTCTCGCTCGCCCCGATTGCTGAAGAGTTCGGCGCGGCCGAGACGACGATGGCGTGGGTGATCTCCGGCCCGATGCTGCTCTCCGCCGTTACTTTTCCGCTACTCGGCAAACTCGGGGATCTGCGGGGTCATCGAACGATTTTCCTGCTCGGCTTCATGGGCGCGACGCTCGTCGCCGTGCTGACGGCTTTTGCCTGGGATGCCACGTCGTTGATCGGCTTTCGCACGCTGGCTGCGATTCTCGGTGGCGCGACACAACCAACCGCGATGGCCCTGATCTTCAGTGTCTATCCGCCGGAGGAACGCGTCCGCGCGATGGGTTGGTGGACGATGACGACCGCCGCGGCGCCTGCGCTCGGATTGGTCGCCGGCGGACCGCTCGTCGATCTCTTTGGATGGCGCGTCGTTTTCTTCATTCAGGCTGCCTTGAGTGCGATCGCGCTCGTCCTTGCCTACGTCATCCTTCGCGAGACGCCGCGCCGACGGGTTCGCTTCGATGTGGGTGGAGCGATTACGCTGGCGATCGGCGTTGGCGGCTTCATGTTCGCCGTCGCCAGTTTACGCGATCTCGATTCCACATCGGCGGCATTCTCGGTGAGTCTGCTCATCGGATGCCTCGCGATGGCGGGCTTCGTCGCAATCGAGCGCAAGGTTCGGGATCCGCTCCTCCCCCTCGAATTCTTTCGCTCGAGGAACTTCATCGCAACGCTCGTCACGAATGCTTTCACGAGCGCCGGATATATGGGCGCCTTCATCATCGCTCCGATGTTTCTTTACGACATGGGTTATTCCGCAACAGCGGTTTCCCTCATCGTCCTCATTCGGACTGCAACGCTGATGCTCTCTTCCCCCGTCGGTGGATGGCTCGGCGAACGAATGGGCGAACGCTGGGCGTCCGTCTTCGGATGCTCACTCATGACCTTTGGACTCGCGTTGGTCGCATGGGCTGCCTACGAGCAAAGTGTGGTCGCCTTCATTCTGGGTCTCGTCGGACAAGGCGCGGGCCACGGGCTGAGCCAACCTTCCATCACCGCAGCAATCGCACATTCGGTCTCGGAATCCGATCTCGGCATTGCTGCCGGTGTGAATAGGCTGATGGGCCAGGGCGGCGCCGCGTTCGGCATCACGATCTTGATGCTCGCCTACGGTGGAGTGGACTCACCGGAGGCCTTTTCGCTGGCATTCGGAGCCGGCGCGATCCTGTCCGTGATCTCAATCGCGACCGCCCTCCTCATGGGCGCCCAGCGCATCGTTCTCGATCGGCACGCCCCCGCGGCCTAACGGCTGGTCCATTTCGAATCCGCGATATCCGACTCGAAATCCGGCGCTAACAAAGGCATCGGCGAACCTCGACGAACGCGCTTTCTCGCCGTCGATCTCTTCGATACACAGATGCGGCCGCCCGAGCCGAGCCCCATCGCTTGCCAGGGCGCGAAGCGCTCGCTCGAAGCGAAGGTCGCCCTCCTCTGTGGTCTCGGCCTTGAAGGTTCGCAAACGTCGCCCGCCGTGATCGACGAAGAGCCCGGGCCGACCATCGACGAGAACGACCGCAGTGCCGACCGCGCGTCGCGGCCTGGCGCCATCGTGGCACACCTCGGGCCATTCGAGCAGCACACCATAGGGTTGCG
>JAQBEG010000272.1:0-2793 GCA_032123985.1 Deltaproteobacteria bacterium | reverse complement strand
GGATCGATTCCATCGACACATGATGGAACGAACTACATCGACCTGATCGACCACGGATTGGACTCGGCCTTCGACCCGGACTTTGGCACGATCAATAGGATCGCTTCGTTTGGCGAGGACGCCGCCGCGAACCTATACGTCCTCGACCTCGACGGCGAAGTGTTTCGTGTGCCAGAACCCAACGCCTCAGCGCAGATGTCGACCGCGCTCGGAATCATCCTGATCCTCGCTTGCATGAAGCGGCAAAACCGTTTCGTATAGCGAGGTCTGTCACTCGGCAGGACGCAAGCGATATCGAATCGGCATGCGCTTGACGCCCCCGAGAAAACTCGAACGCATCCGCTCATAAGGGCCAGCGAGTTCGATTTCATCGAGTCGCTGCGCGAGTTCATCGAAAATCACTCGCAGCTCTAGCCGCGCGAGATTTGCTCCGAGACAGAAGTGCTCGCCGATGCCAAAGCCCAAATGGGGATTGGGGCGACGATCCACCCGGAACGCGTCTGGGTCGTCGAACGCTTCTTCATCGCGGTTTGCCGAGGGATAGAAGAGGCAGAAGGCATCGCCTTTGCGAATCTGCTTCCCGTGTAGCTCCACGTCTTCGACCGCGGTTCGACAGAACTGGATCACGGGCGTCGTCCAACGCACGATCTCTTCGACCGCTGGGCTCAACAGACCGGGTGCGGCCTTTAGCTTCCGGAGTTCGTCAGGGTTTTCGATCAAAGCGAGCAGGCCGCCACTAGCCGCATTTCGCGTGGTTTCGTTGCCCGCCACGACCAGCAGGAAAAAATAGGAAAGCAGCTCGAGCGGTGGCATCGGCGCGCCGTCAATCGTGGAATTTGCAAGCACGCTCACGATGTCGTCGCGGGGATCCTTGCGGCGCTCGGCGGCGAGCTCCGCGAAGTAGCCAAAGAGTTCGTTTCGAGTTTGTTCAAAGGAAATCTGAGGCTGAGCACCCGCTTGCTCGTCGTCCTGGAACTCGGGATCCGCAGAGCCTGCAACTCGATTGGTCCATTCGAACATCATGGGCCAATCAGCGCGGGGCACGCCCAACATATCGGCGAGCACGCCCAGCGTCAGCGGAACCGCCAGGTCGCGAACAAAATCGCCTTCACGCGTCTCGCCATCGCCCGCCATTTCGTGAAGGAGCTCTCGTGCAATTCGCCGTACTTCTCCGCTCCGACGTTCGATCGACCGCGGCGTGAACCAGGCGCTCGCCGTGCCGCGATACTGCGTGTGGTCGGGAGGGTCCATGTTCAGGAGCTGACGTACGAATGTCCTCTCCCCTTCGACCGGCGCGCCCTCCTCGAACACCGCCAGCCTGGGGCCATTGATGAAGCGCGTCGGTTGCTTCGAAAGCCACACGATGTCCGCGCGGCGCGTCACCGCCCAGAAACCGACGCCGCCCGGGACATCAAACCAGTGAATCGGTGATTCCTCGCGCAGTCGCTTCCACGCCGCATGCGGATAGCCGTTCTGCATGTAGGTATCGGGCCCAATGACATCCAATTCATCGAGGGGCAGAAGTCCATCCAATGCTGCCATCGTCAACTCCGCCGCTCGGTAGCCATATTCGCATAGCTTCTTTTTCCGCGAGATTCCCAGTCCTTGAAGAGCTCGAAGAATTCTGGACCCATCGGATTCTTCCCTCGAATCGGCATCGAACCGCGACGAATCGTCCAATCGTCCGGGGACAGTTCTCCTGCGCGGTCGAAATGGCGCGCCGCCGCTTCCGTCGATCCCCGCTGATGCAAGAACCACGCGAGCGCCCATTCTGCTCGAGCGAGTTCTTCTTCTTCGGTCGGAGGCGGCATCTCGTCGGGGACCGTCTCGTCCCTTCGAATCTCGCCCGTCTTGACCCAGGCGCGCACGGCTTCGAGAAAGGGGCCCGATTCCCGGCCGGTGAACTGAATGAACAGATCGCTTCCGTATTCCATGGTGTTCGGGCGCGCGATATTTCCCTCTTCATCGATCCAAACGACGGTGGGGACGTTGATCATGCCATAGCGATGAGCGACGACATGCTCGGTATCGATCAGACTCGGATGCTCCGGTTTGGCTTTCTCGATATAGGGACGCGCCGCATCCGGGGATTCGTCGAGCGCAATCGTGATCGGCACGAATCCGTGATCACCCAGCTCGTCGTAAAGCGCCTGCCACACGGGCAGGTCCTCGCGGCAGCCTCACCAGGAGGCGTAGGCAATCAGGAGAACCTTCTTGCCCTTGAAGCTCGACAGCGAGTGCTCTTTTCCCGACAGATCGGGAAGCGTGAAATCCGGTGCGATGCCTTTGGCGAGCCCTGAACGATGTGAAGCGGTTTCTGCTCCGAAGCTGGCGACCGATTCTTCCTGATCGATCGCGATCGGTCGGCCCAGAACTTCAGCCAGCGCGACGACGTCGACCCCCTGCGGCGTAATCAAATTGGGTCGGCTTCCAATCGGAATACAGCTGTCACCTTGACAGAGTCCCTCGGGCTTCTGTGTCCAACCCAGGGCTTCGAGCACGGGCTCCGCTGCGAGCCTGAGAACCGAGTCACTGCTCTGCCGGTCGATCGTCGCATCGAGTTCGTGCGACTCTCCGTTCTCGATGATCGTAAAGGGAATACTGGGCATCAGGAGATCCGCCTATGGTTTGTGATCGAGCAGTATAGAGCACGGAACTCTTGCCGCTGAACCGGGTTGGTCGCTTCTGCTCAATTTGGTCCCGCTTCAGATCGAGGGGGCCAAGGCGATCTCGACGAGCGTGCCCGTCCAGGTCGGTGCCGTCGGACGCAATCGCTCGAAAACCGAGATCCGC
>JAQBEG010000271.1:0-5795 GCA_032123985.1 Deltaproteobacteria bacterium | reverse complement strand
GTCGGTCTCCGTCTCGCCGCGACGAAAGGCCGACTTCATCTCATCGTCGACAGCACCGGGCTATCCATCATCGGTGAAGGTGAGTGGGCCGCTGTAAAGCACGGGGGTCGAGGCAAGCGCGCCTGGAAGAAACTTCATCTGGGTATCGATCGATCAGGCGTGATCATCGCCGAGGTCTTGACTGACGGGAATGCTGACGATGCGAGGACGGCTATTGGCCTCATAGATGAGATGGATGACGTTGCAAGCTTCACCGCAGATACTCGCTCCGGCCTAATCGGCCGCAGCTCCCCTACGACACGATCGCAATCTACGATGCCGCTGCAGAACGCGGCGCGAAAGTCATCGTTCCACCGAGAAAATCAGCGACGACATCGACGCGATCTGGCGCACGTGATCGCACAGTCAGACGCGTAGGGGAGGTCGGCCGTCGCCGGTGGAAGAGGGAATCGGGATACCACCGGCAGGCTCGCGTAGAGAACACCTTCTTCAGGTACAAGTCGATTGTTGGCGACCGCCTCCGGGCTCGTCATCCCAAGTCACAGGAGGCTGAAGCGGTAATCGCCTGCAACATCCTCAACCGAATGATTGAGATCGGTCGGCCAGAGTCCTTCGCGATCTGCCCGTGATCAGGACGCCTACTACGCGAGGAGTCGGTGCCATCGCATATTCATGCACCAACGCCGCCCTGCCGGTCAACGGGACGAGTTCCTTCGGCGAAAGCGGGGTTCGGCCGATTCGCTGGCCTAACGACGGGGGATCGAAGGCTCGCTGATTGCTTGTCCAGGGTTACTCTGATAGAACCAGAGAATGATCTGGGACTTGATCGTGATTGGTGGCGGAGCGGCCGGGTACTTTGGCGCCATTGCACATGCAGAATGCGGGGGCGGCTCGACGCTGATCCTCGAGAAGACATCTGGGCCGCTCGCGAAGGTGAAGATTTCGGGCGGCGGACGCTGCAACGTGACGCACGATTGCCACGAGCCCAAGGCCCTCGCCAAGAACTATCCGCGTGGAGAAAGAGCGCTGATCGGTCCGTTCCATCGCTGGGGCGTCGAAGACACGATCGCTTGGTTCGGGAATCGGGGCGTTGCCCTCAAGACGGAACCCGATGGTCGAATCTTCCCCGTCACGGATCGCTCGCAGACGATCATCGACTGTCTAATGAAGGCGGCGACCGACGTAGGCGTCGAAACGAGGATTCGATGCGGCGTGACGTCGATCCGCGCGGCGGAGTTCTTCGAAGTGGAGACGGAGGCGGGCGAACGGCTCACAGCGCGTCATGTGCTGCTGGCGACCGGCGGGACCCGACTCGTGGCCGGCGCGAGGCTCGCGGAGCAGCTCGGCCATATGCTCGAACCGGCGGTTCCCTCGCTCTTCACTTTCAAGATTCGAGATCCCCGCCTCGAAGGATTGCCGGGTGTCGCGGTCGCGGATGCGGCTTGTGAGATCGTCGGAAGCAAGTTGAAGGCACGGGGTCCCGTGTTGATCACCCACGGCGGCCTCAGCGGGCCCGGGATTCTGCGGCTTTCGGCCTGGGGCGCGCGGGAACTGGCAGCCCTCGACTACCGTTTCGAAATGCGGGTGAATTGGTTGCCGGACATCGACGTGGCTGGCGAGTTGATGCGATCCCGCGAAGCTTCCGGTAGGCGTCAAATCGATACGCATTCTCCCTTCGCCGCCATTCCGAAGCGGCTATGGGCGCGCCTCGTTGCGGCGGCGGGAATCGGAAGCGCACGAACCTGGGCGAATCTGACGAAGGTCGACCGGGGCGCCGTGGTCGGCCAGCTGACACGCTGCGAATTCGATGTCGATGGAAAGAGCCTCAACAAGGAGGAGTTCGTGACTTGTGGGGGCGTGCGGCTGCGGGAGATCGACTTCAAGACGATGCAGAGCAAGATTTGCCCGGGGCTCTACTTCGCAGGTGAAGTGATCGATATCGATGGCATTACGGGCGGCTTCAATTTTCAGAACGCGTGGACGAGCGGAAGGATTGCCGGACTCGCAAGCGGAAGATCGTCAGACCTGACCTAACACCTTCTTTCTAAATGCTCGTACGATGGGCGTCTTGTCGAGCCAGTGGTACTCCCATCCAGAAAGGAAGAGATCCCAAAACGGCCGTTTTGGTCTCCTATCCATCATCGTCCGTATCCGTCGTTCCGAGACCGGGGCCGGCATCGGCGACGTGCGCGATGGTCATGGCGTCGTCGGTTCGAATGACCAGGTTGTCCCAGGCGAGGCGTTCGAGTTGATTCTCGCTGAGCTGCGGGAGGAGAAAGAACTGGGTCACGCCATTCGAGCGAATAGGGCCCGGCTTGATTCCCGATATCACATGAGGCGCATGAGCCCTGCCTCGGACATCCGCCAGACCTCATTCGGCGTCTTCGATCGCCTTTCGCGGGTGTTGATTGTCGTAGAGGCCGACCACGCCGCCGTTGAAGCGGGTTGCGTCGTGTGAGGTGTAGCCGAGCAACGCCTGGACACGGCGAGAATGACGCTTGGCCTTGTGAGGCGGCACGTTGAGCAGACTCTCTTCGACCGGGCGGAGCCATCCAGCACAATAGGAAATTGAAATCGCGCGACGGTTCGCCTCGCTGTTGTTGGCCGCGCCCCCGTGCAGCAGGTCTCCGCGAAAGCAAAGGGCATCACCGGTCTTCATCACCGCGCGCACGATCTCGTCCGCTTTCGCGCGTCGCGTCGGGTCCCATTTCCAGCTCCCGGGGAGTACGTTCGTTGCGCCATTCTCGAGCGTGAAATCGTCGAGTGCGTAGATCGCGTTCACGATCACAGGCGCATCCATGCGCGGCACCACGGGCCACGAGTCGCTGTCACGATGTAGGTACTGATCCGGTTCGCCGGGCCCGATATCGATCGATTCGCCGGCGCTCAAACGGATTGCATCGGACACCGGGTGCATCAATCGCTCCGCCCAGCGCACGATGGGATCCAGTCCGATCAACTCTGCGCCGCTCGCCAGTTTCTCGGTCAATCCATGCATGCGCAGGGTCCGCAACCCATGAAACTGGTCGTAGACGTCGCTGCCGGTGTTCGGAAACCCAAAGTCCGGATGCGCAGCGTAGTAGGCATCCATCTCCGCGTTGAGTCGCTTCAGGAGATCGTCGCCGAGTATGCCTTCCAGGATCGCGCCGCCGACGCCCCTTGTGGCTGCGTCGATCGCGTCCCAATCGTATGGCTGCGCGAAATGGGGAAGTCCCGTCGTCGTGAAATTGGCGTCGCTCATTCCGGCCCCCTTGCTTGTGACCTGAAGCCTACCATTCCAGCAAAATCGAGCTGTTGGCTACCAGATGTAGAGCTTCATCTGGACCAAAAGGGAGACCCCCGAACTCTGCCGAGTGGGAGTCACTTGCCGGCTAGATCAGCAGTTCTCGATCGCCCCGCGCAATCGCCATAGTAAAGTGGTTTGAAGATCCCGGTCTACGCGACAGACGTCAATCAACGCACGCTCGCGATACCCGGAACGGGGCGATCATGCCTCGATCGGAACTTGGTTGTCATATCGCTCCTTAGCGGTGGTACGGAAAACGTCGCTTGAATTAGCTATCCGCAATCTCGAATACGCAGAGCGAATCGGAAACATCAACAAGGCATGCCGATACTTCGGAGTCGCAAGATCTTCGCTCTATGAATGGCGAGACCGATATCGCGAAATGCTTCGACGCCAAGCTCCTCGGGCCGTCCCGCACGTAGGCTCGCCGGAGTCGACGCACTTGGCGGGCCGTCAACCCCAACATCCTCGCAGCCTCGCGCTGCGTCAGCCGCTTCTCGAGCACTCGCTCAATCACGCTGACGCGATCCAGTTCCTCGTAGCTCATGCTTGCTGTCTCCATGACCACGGGTGTACCGTGGGACAATGGAGAAAGCGGACATTTCTACGTCGAACGTGCATAGCACGGCCCTTGCGCCGAGCGCCGCTGATCAGCGATGCCGACGCCTGCGGCGACCATTGGTCGACGGCGGTCTCAGACCCAGGCGTCCCCAGGCGGGGACTTATCGAAGTCGAAGCCCGGGTCCGTCTCCTCGATCGGGAAGGATTCAGGCTCGGCTTGCCTGTTCGAGCACAGGCCCGACCTCATCCGTCCGGCTAACCGGCGGCGCCCGGGCTGGCAGCTTCAAGCACTCGAGGATCCGGCGGGCGACATCGGGGTCCATGATGGCCGAGAGGACACGCATCCTTCCACCACAGCCGGGGCAACGGAGCGCGTCGATCTCGAAGACCCGCTGCAGGAGATTGGCCCAAGTCGTGCGGCGGGGCGGCGGCTCGACGTGCGCGACGAACGCCTGGAGTCGAACTCGTGCGTCCAGCGAAACCGGGTCGGGTTCGATCGATCCAGGCCGAAGAACCTCAGAAGCGACTGGCGGAACGGTCTCGGGTTCGTGCCTGGGACGAGCATCGAGGCCGTTGTCGGCGCCGATTCTCGGCGCTGCGGGTCGAGTCTCGATGGGTGAAAGCCCTGCTTCTATGGCGTGTAGAACGGGCTCCTTCGCATCCCGCCCCGGCACGATCCGATCTCGACCGCTTGCGCAGGGTGCGAGAACGCCGTGGTAGCGGACCTGATGTGCTCGGGGTGGTGGAAGGAGGAAGCGCCAGTTTCCGAGTACGGCGCCAGCCGTTCGAGCCGCTTATGCCTTTCCATCACGACGTGTGTCGTCCCGTCTCGCCAGGGCGTCTTCAGCCGATAGGCGAGCCTTCCGTCGGCCATCGCCTCGAGCCGGTCGAGCGCGAGGGGCGGCCGCGCGGCATATCGACACAACCGCTCGAGTCGTCTCCGATCGCGGGCGGGCACGGCCACGTCCGCGTGCAGGCTCATCCCACCGTGTCGAACGCAGCGCGGAGGGATCGTGGCACCGGGCTCGACGCCGTCTTCTTCCTCTTCGACCGGCTCGACCCGGTCTCCGAGACGACGCCATGGCTCGCCCGCCTCGGGACCGGTCGCGATCCTCGATCGGATGGACGCGGTGCCGAGCATCGCCATTAGTGGATCGTCGGCGGCGATCGGATCTTCCTCGAACGTGATGCCCTTCCGTTCGAGCCGACGCAGGATGCGCCGAGCCGTGCCGGCCAGGACCCGGGCCACGTCCTCGGTTTCGGGCGGCGGCAGCGGCGAGAAGGGGCCGGGCTGCGACGACGTGCCCGCGTAGACGCCGTCAAGTACGAGGGTGTGGAAATGCGGCGTGAGATTGAGGGCCGAACCAAAGCGTTGGATGAACGTGACGGATCCACACGACCCCTTCCGAATCCCCAGCAGCTTGCGAGCACGGCGACGCTGATCGGCAAATACCGCTCGGAGAAAGGACTGCAGGACCTCGCTGGTGAGTCGCGCGTTCCACGCACAGCGATAGCGAAGTGGATAGGGCAGGGTGAGCACCCATTGCCGGACCGGTACTTCGGGAAGCACGCGATCGACGAGATGGGCCGCGGTGTCCGCCATCCGCCGACCGCCACACGAAGGACAGAATCCCCGGCCTTTGCACGAGAAGGCGACGAGCCGGTCGTGGCCACAGGTATCGCAGTGGGCGCGCAGGAATCCGTGCGCGAGGACGCCGCACTCGAGATAGGCGCGAACCTCACGCGCGACGAAGCGGGCGACGGGAGCCCCCGCCGTTCTTGCGCGGGCGAGGAAGGGCTCGAGTTCGTCGCGGACGACCTCATGGAGAAGGGTCTTCTCGGGCGCGTGACGTTCGTACCGGTCGACGGCGAGGGATCCAGCGGGACCGGTTCGAAACGGCGAGGCGACCGGTCACAAAGTGGTCCACTCGGAAGCACCCCGGCGAGT
>JAQBEG010000270.1:0-9274 GCA_032123985.1 Deltaproteobacteria bacterium | reverse complement strand
CCGAGTCGACGACGCGGAAGGACACGCGTTCGATCTCTTCCTGCGCCAGGAACACTCCGTGCACAGCCGGCGCGACGCAGCTGGTCGCGACGAGAACGAGAATCAGGCTCTATCGAAAAAAGTTCGAAGGTGAAGTCATGACGCTTCCCCTTTGGTTCGACTGAAATCATGAGACGCATGAACGGCATCAAGGCACAATCGGATAGCACCACGCCGAATCGCCCGGACTGCCCAGAACGGCCGGCTGGTCTCCGATCCAGAGTGTAGTTGTCAGAATGCCTAGTCCCTGGATCGGAGACCACCCGGCCGTTTTGGGAATTTTTCACGCGTAGGGGAGCGCTTAGGGCCGCTGTTTTGCGGGCGAAGTCGCGACCTCGACATAGAATGACTGTCGCGTCTCGCCGCCATGGCGATCGTCAACGACAATTTCCACGAGATGTTCTCCGGCATGCCGCATCGTCGCCTGCCAGCGTAGCTCGCCGCTTGAGCCGTCGATTGTCATGCCCTCCGGACCTTCTGCAAGCGAGTATCTGAGGCCGCGATCGCCATCGACATCGCTGGCGCGGACGGAATAAGCAAATCGGCCCGAAGGATCCAGTGGTGGCGGAGATGAATCGATGTCGGGTGGCGAATTTGCGATCGTGAAGGGGGCACTCTTGAGTGGCGCACTCTCGGCGCTCCCGTCGATCGCCCACACAATCAATTGGATTTCATCGCCCCGCTTACGAGTTGAAGGATCCAACTCGGGTCCGGTCTCGCTAATCGGTTTGCCGTTCACGATCCACGAGTATCGATATGAGATGTCGTCACCGTCGGCGTCATGAGCCATCGGATCCGCGACCCAACGTCGGATCGTGCCGTCTTCATTCGTCTGCATGAGAATCTGGATCTCATCCAAAGATGGACGCCGATTCTCAATCTCAACCGTCTGAACGGCAGGCGGAGAGTTCGATTTTCCATCGCTCGCGACTACGGAGACCTCGATTCGATCGCCCTTCTTCAGATTCGCTGGAATCTCAAACTTCGAGCCGGAAAATGGAATTTCACGACCATTCACCGTCCAAGTATGGCCGAGTTTCACGGGGTCACGATCGGGATCCGTTGCCACTGCGATGACTCTGAGAAGCTTTCCGGGTGTCGCGTCGGCGGGCTCAAATCGAATCGCCGTTATCTTAGGCGCGTGGTTCTCGAGCCCGTCGTCAGCAGCGATATTTTCCGGAGAACCTTGCGGCGCTCCGCTTGCGTTCTGCAGCGGATCATCGCCGCAGGCGCCAAAAACGCAGGCCGACAACAGCACGGATAGGACCGTGATCTGGCGTTGTCTCGACATGATCATTCTGGCATCCGCTCGAGAACAGTCATGTCGACCATTTCCCAGCCGTTTCTTTTCTTTATCGCCTCGTAGTACACGTAGTCAACTTCATCCGTCGGAACGCCCATGACTCCTGGCCGAACCCCGCCACGCAGCTCGGATAACAAAACTCGTATTCCCGACGCGCGTTGGATTCGACAAGAAATCGGAACTTGATAGATCTCGTCGTCCAGCATGATTGTTCTTGCGCCAGAGTCGACCGAATCAACAGGAGCTCGCCCTTTCTTCCAATCGTCGGCCGACGCTACTAGAGCGAACCCGGCGACTGCTATCACCAGACAGGCGGCCCTAACAACTTGAATCATACGCAGTCCCATTAGTCCACCTCTCGCCAGTAAATGAGCGATCCGTCATCGAATGTGAGATTCGGGGCACCAAAGCTCTCGAGATAGGTGCCGCCGTTCGCATCGTTGCCACTCTTTTGGATATAGATGCGATTGTCTTTCCCATCGACACCCACGGAAATCTGAGGGTCGGTCGGCATGCCATCTCCTAGATCAATCTCCCGAGTGGGATCTCCCAAGGTGTCCGTGAAAATCGACAGCCCGCAATCGACTCGGAATCCGTAGAGCCGACCGACGCCCTTGGACGTACAAGGATCCAAGGATGTCGTCGGTTGAAATGTGCCAGCGAAAACATAACGCTGGAAGATCTCCGCGTTAGTGACAAACTTCTCGCCGTCGCGAACCTTGAAATAGAACCCTCGTCGACTTACGTCCGCGCAAGTTGAGTTCCCGGCAACTGCGTTGAGATCGGCCTCGGTGAGAGTCGGAAACTTGATAGAACGCTGTTCATAGGGATCGAGATCGGTCATCGAGTAGAAGCGATTATTTTCATCGCCGGCTGCGAGCCCGAAGAATCCGACGTCTGCGCGTTCCCCACTGCCAAATGCGAGATAGAGCTTCCGCCCAACGAAGACAGCTTGCGGGGGCGTGAAGAAGCTCTTGAAGTAGCGGGTGCCAGCAATATTCGCAATCGGCGCTTCAAAGAAGACCTTGAAGGGCCATGATGGCTGCGTGAAATCCCCGGCCGCGGAGGCGTCGTTGACCCGATCTTCGCCAATCGCGTCGACAACCCATTTGAAGACTTGGCCGCCCACATCGCCCACGTAGATAATATCCGCATAACCATCGAAATCGAGGTCCAGTACACCTGCCGTGCTCGGGATCGCGTAATGCATGTCGGCCTGCGCATCGGTCGCCCCGGCGTCATACCGTTTCATGGCGAGCAGCTTGCCGCTCGCGAGATCGATCATGAGAATCGCGCGACCAACGATCGAACTAGCATCATAGTTCGCCGTATCGTTCGGATCGCTCAATGAATCATAACCACCGGTTACGACGACGACCCAGCGTTCAAAGCCCGCACCGCTGTTGTCATTGGCATCGATTCGAACTTTGACTCTCGTCACGATCGGCGTGGACCAGCTCTCTCCTAGGTAGGGCAAGACCGATGTGGTGACCGCCGTCGTGTCGGGATCGCTTTCATTTGGAAATTCCCAGAGATAGCCAGGGTAGGTCGGGGCCGTCGGATCGGTAACGTCGAGTGCGTAATAGGCCCGGCCACCTTGGCGAAGTCCGCCCACCAGCACCGTTCGCCATTCGCTGAGTTCCTTCGAGATGTCCGTATTACTACTTCGAATCCAGGCGTCGACGATCTGAGGAGAACCATCGACGTAATAGCTTCGAGTCGTCGGATCGTCGATCGGGAAGTTTTTGATGTTTCGACGGGCCTCCCAGGGCATGAACCCAAAGAGCTCCGTGCCAGTTCCGTCGAAATAGACGGGAGGAGTCGGCACAGTGTTCAGCCCACCCGCATCGAATGCGTGAAGGAATCCATCGTTGGCTCCCGCGTAGATGACACGCTGGCGATTCGCATAAGTCGTCTTGAATAGGCTGTATGCCGGATCGGAGAACGGGGCCCGGGGAGCCGCCACAATCGTGGGTGCAGAATGAAAAATATCACCGAGACGCAATGGTCTAGCTGAACATGCTGTCGTGGTCACGACACCCGGGGAATTCGCGCCTGTACCGAAAGCGCAACCCTGCGCATAGGCGATCACTTCATCTGCAAGGCCTTCGGCCGTCTGCGCAAACGATCCGGGATACGTTGGATTCGGCGCGGGCGCGGGCGCCGCGGCGAAGGCGGAGAGGGTCAGGTCGGCGGCCGTAAGCGAATCGTCGAAGTCGACGCGAGAAGGGTTCGCGCCACTGAGCCGCGTTGTATAGAGATTGCGACTCCCCGGGAGCGGGACCTCACTACCGGCATCCCAGAATGGAAATGCAAGCGGATTCGAGGGGCCGCTATTGCATTCGCCCACATCGGGATCGATAAAGGCGCAGACATTCCCCTGGCCGAAAATGTCACCCACCGCATCGATGTGATAGGCAAGTAGATGCCCCTCCCAGAACGCCGATTTGCCCGAAGGCAGAAAGAAGCTGGAGTAGAAACTACCGCCAGAAGCAGTTCGCGTAGACGGCACGGTCGCGGCGGTGAAGGACTGCGCCTTCTCGAGGATGTCGTTGATTGCCGAGTTAAGCCGCGTTCGGAGCTCTTCAGGGTTGTTGCTTGTGAAGAAAAGTCCGTTTCCCTGCTCGGCTGTCTTCTGAAGGATTGTATTCGCGGTGCCTTCAGACGTAAAACCGATTGTATATACGTCGATAGTCTGGTCACCGGCCATGTCTGGACGACAATCGGTCTCGTGCATCATTTTCGCGACGTCGTCCAGATACAGCGTTTGCTCGGAGGTTCCGCCCGGCACTTCGGTTTCGCCGTCCGCATTGTAGTCGCCGACCAGTGAACCAAAATTCGTGAAGCCAGCGGCAGTGGAGATCGGGTCTGCGTCGAAATCGTCTCTTGTCGGTTCACCGCCGCTGATCACAATGACAAAGTTTTTCTGACACGTGAATTCGATCGGACTGTCTGGCTTCTGAGAGCTCACGGATGTGAATTCGCCGCCACCATTGTTTGGCGTTATTTTATAGGAGTAGGCAGGAAAGGTGCCCGAGGTTGCCCCGGGCGGCAGGTCGGCGACCGTGCGGCTCATGAAATACGTGTATGATTGAAAGAGGGCCTCAGCCAGCGGAGTCCATGTATCGGCTTTGGTGTTAAGGACCGAGGCTTCGAGGTCGCTTGCATGCTCTGGCGTGTTGTCGTTAATTGCAACTTCAACATAGCCGCCGTTCGGGTCCTCATCGTCGGCATCTTCGGCGCCCCGAAAGACCGACAACCCGAAACGAATCGTTTTTGTTTCCAATACCTCGCACATCGTGTCCAGCACGACGCGTTTGGCCGCCGAAAGCCGATTGATCTGATACTTAGCGTAGGTCGGCGAGCCGGGACCCTGGCAGATTCGAACGCCGTCGTTGGGGTCGTCAATCTCAGCTTGGACGGTATTCGCCGAACTAAAGATCCAATTCAGATACCGCCCGTCGTAGAGCGTGTTGCCTACTGAGGCCGTGTCGTGATAGACCCTTCTCGTACGTCCGCATACAGTTACGGTCCCACTGCTCGAGAATCCATACGTTGTCGTTGGATCGTAGAAGGCACAGTCATAGACAAGCTGCGGATCAAACGCGGGATGCCAAACGATGTGATTCATCGAGGCTGAATTATCGAGCGCAACCAGAACATTCGGTGCAACTGAAGACGTAAAGAGAAAAATGTCATCTTCCGTCTGAGCCGTTGCGGCAGTTGCGCCTAGCAAGATGCACAGTAGGGTACTGATTCCGACAAGGCGAAATCGAATTTGTGATGCCATTCGAAGAATTCGCTGGCGATTCTCCTCGAAGGGCAATGCGCGGAGAATCTGATTTTCTCTTGTCGCCACGTCTATTTTCCCCACAGAGCAGCGGCTGCCGCTTCTACACGCGCGGTCATCCCACGCGGCTCGGTTCCCTCTACGTGAATTCTCCAAAGCTTCAACTGGAACTTGGGACCATTGCCGTTGATGTTCAGACTCATGCCCGGCGCGGGTCTGCTGCCGAGATCCTCGATCGGATTGACTGCGTCCGGATTCAGGCGATAGCCCGGCTGCCCCATCGGATAGTCACCTACAACGCCCACGCTGTCGTCCGGGAGAACGGGTGGCAGATCACCAGTCACGCCGGCGAACGCTACAGCGAGACCTGCTTCGGCGGCCTCGAACGCGACCCGACCGCGCACCTGAACGCCCGCGACTTGCTGATCACGCATGGTTGTTTCCATCGAGGAAATCGCAAGCGTGGCGACCAAAGCAAGAATCATCATGACGGTAATCAGCGCGATGCCCTGTTCGCGCTCTGGAATCGATCGGTGGCGTGCATCTAGGTATAGAGGGTCTGAGTATTCACGCATCATGCTGGGGGTACCCGTCCGCCGACGTTTCTCAATGTCACTGTTGCCGAATAGCTGCGCCGACGAAAGCCGTCGGTTCCGGCCACTGCCGCTCGATTCTCGGCATCCTGAAATCGGCCAGTCGACATATCTTGGTCCGCGTTTCGGGTCCTTAGAACTAGGTTTGCGCGGACTTCTCGCACATTCGATATGTCGACAACGCTGGGATCGAAGTCACCTCCGACACCGTCTCCGCGGTACTCCCCTACATCAATGATTCTGTCGCCATTCGTATCGAGGAAGATCGCGATCTGAAGATCCTCGACGTCATTCGCAATGACGGTGCCGTCGCGTAACATTTGTGCTGCCGCGTTGATGGTGTAGGCGTGAGCGGGCACTGCGACCAGATCGACCGGGCCTCCTCCAGCCGGAATCGCTGCAAGAGCGGCGGTTTGAATATTGACCGAGATCGTAGGGCCGACTAACGAGATAGAGGTAACCAGCCCACAGGCGGTTCCACGGGATGGATTGCCGGCGTCTGTCACGATTACGCCGCCGCCTATCCGGAAATCACTGTCGGGCACACCGTCAGCATCGGTGTCATATGCGGCATCTGGGGTCGTGAACTCCAGAACAGCAGTATCGATGCTCAAAACTTGGGTGCCGTTCGTGATATTAGTTAGGCCACCTTGAATTCGGGCCCCTAGGTCATTTCGGGTCTCATCGGTCGAATCGATCGCATCAGCGTCGCTGACGAAGAACGAGTCAGGCGTAAGCAAATTATCGACGGCACAGAGAGCGGCCGATTCTGGAACAAGCATTCCTGCATGCCGAATATCTTCCTCGAAGAGATCTCCGAGAAGTCGACTATTGTGTTGAACTTCGACCACCTGAGTGTTCACGCTCGCGTTCTTCTTCTGATTCGTGAAAAATCGCATCACGCCCGTGACCAGGACCCCGAGGATGACTGTCACGATCATCATTTCGATAAGCGTGAATCCCTGCTTACGCATTTTCATCACAGATTCTCTCGATTGAAGCGAATCGTCGAAGTGGCAACGAACCGATTTCGTCCGTTGGCTTCGGTCCAGTTGACGCGCACATCGATCGTTCGAGTCTCGCTGGGAACTAGATCCAAAGTACGCCAAGAGACGTTGTAGGCTTGCTCCGTAGCACCGCCGCCCCCATCGTCGACCATCGTATTAATCGCGATGGGCGCCGTCCAACCTGCAGGTGCTAGGGAAAGCCAACTCGATCGAACGAGCTGCTCGGCTTGAGTCTGTGCGACAAGTGCCCCTTGAGTCAGGTGCCGGCTGTTTTGATTGCCCTGAATTGATTTCATCTGAGCGCCCGAAACCGCAAGCAGACCGACGCCAAGAATCGTGAATGCAATCATCACTTCGATCAGAGAGAATCCGCTCTTCGTACGACGGCTCGATGATCTCAGTCGAAAACTTCTGTCGAATATTTCTAGTTCTGCCATTGGCCCGCCCCGCCATTCCACGCGTGAACCCGTATGCCACCCAATGGATTCAGCACGATTGCGTAATCGCGGGACCCGTTGGTGATATAGATCGCGCCGTTACCGCTGCCGAGCTGGCCCATCGAACAGGTCCCATCAAAACCAAGGGGTCGACCATCGGGCATAAATGCGATCCAGGTCGATGCCGCTCCGGCAGGCGTTGAGAAACTCGAACCGGTCGCGGTAGCGATTGCCGTCGAATCATTCGGTGCCTTGGTGCCTCCAGACACAGTAAATCCCCAAGCGACGCCAGCGCTGGCGCCGAGCGTGTGGGTTTCTTCTCCGGGATCGATCTCGCAGTTCTGATTCGCGCTCCCGACCGCGCCGTCATCCAGCATGAGGACGGGCACGGGGTTTCCGGCAGTGTCCAGAAGTGGGTTGCCCGCGGAATCTCCATTGCCCGCAATGCCGAAGAAGAGGATATGGACACTCTCTTTTCGCGTTGCCTCGGCAGACGCGAATCGAAAGAGATCGCCCAACGACCGAGCAGCAGCGGACGTGCGCTCGTTAGTCTGCCAGTCGCTCATAGTCGAAAACGAAATGCCTAATAGAGCTCCAATGATGACCGCGACTACGGCCACTTCAATGAGCGTCATTCCGCTGGTTCTGCGATGCAGCTTCGTTCTCACAATACCTCGCATCTGAACGGTAAGATCCGGTCTAACCTATCGGATGATTTCCCGGTGGACTTGAGCGAAGGGGATTGAGTCGGTCAGCTTGAACACCGCAAGCTCATACTGCCACTACTCAGTTGCAGTGGAGCGGAAGCCCGTCGGCAAGATCCGGACTCCAGAGCCTTCTAAGCTAAGAGACATATTCCGGGGTCTGTGACCCCAAGGAGCGTGTCGGGTTCTGCCCTGATTTCGCGGACACATCCAAGAAGGCCGATAATGCGGTCGAAGGAGTGTCATGGCGAAGAGGACGACACGTGAGACGCACAGCCTCTGAGAAGATTGAGATCATCCGCCTGGTCGAGGGGACGGAGCTGCAAGTGCGAGCCACGCTGAGACAGCTCGGCGTGCCGCGAAGCACGTTCTACAGCTGGTATCAGCGATACATCGATCAAGGCTTCGCCGGGCTTCACGACAAGAAGCCGGCGAAGCGACCCCGTTGGAACGCGATTCCGGAGAAAATCCAGAAGCAGGTGCTCGACCTAGCACTCGATCGAACGGACCTCTCACCGCGAGGACTGGCCTGCCACTACTGAGAAACCCGACATTTCTACGTTGCTCCTACATCCAACCGCCGCTACGTAGGGATATCACAACCAAGCTCCGTTCGAGGCGTACTCACCTCGTTCCGGGAAGCGAGTTTGGCCCCCAGGATCGATCTCTACCCCGCACGTCTCGCCCGAGTTGCCGACTGAATGCTGCACAGTTGCCGGCTACGTGTTGATTTGAAGCTTTCTATTTGGATTACGCTCATACGAGCTGCCGGTATAGCCGACCATGCCTGTGTGCAGTGGCTCGATGCGTTCTACGACCCGTTCCCATCAATGGTGGTCTCGGCCAGTCTTCTGGCGGCCGTCATCCTCCTGACTTGGCGCAACACTGGCCGCAAGCTCGTGCTGACGATCTGCATCCTCCTGTTTGTCCGTTACATGCTGTGGCGGGGTCTGTACACACTGAATCTCGACGACGGGTTGAGCTTAAGCATCAGCATGACCCTGTTCCTAGCCGAAACTTATGGTTTCGTTCAGTTCTTGTTCTTCTCCTACCAGGCCTGGTCCCCTACGGACCGACAATCGCCGCCCATCGAGACGTATCCCAGCGTCGACATCATGGTCCCGGTGGTCGACGAGCCGCTCTACATCCTCCAGCGAACTTTGATCGGATGCCGCGATCAGCACTATCCGAAGGAACTCCTCAAGGTCTACGTCCTGGACGACGGGCAGCGTCCGGAGGCGAGAGCGCTCGCCGCCTCGCTGGGTGTCTCATATCTAACCCGACAGGATCGAGTGAACGCCAAGGCGGGGAACCTGAACGCTGCGTTGGAACGCTCATCGGGCGACCTCATTGCCGTCTTCGACGTCGACCACGTTCCGTCGCCTGATTTCCTGATGAAGA
>JAQBEG010000269.1:0-4858 GCA_032123985.1 Deltaproteobacteria bacterium | reverse complement strand
GGGAGACCTCGCGATGGGTTCTTCTTCTTCGACGCGAGAGAGGCCGATTCCTTCAGTGAACAGCCATGACGTCGCGTCAAGCCGTTCTTTCTCCTCGAGTCCGGACCTTTGAAGCGCCCTTCAGGGTCGTTTGAGGCAATGTCTGCGCACGAATCGACTCATTTCAAGTCATCGCTCATCGCGGAGAGGATCGGCCGCTGTATACCACCACTCGATGGCCGGACGCTCAGCGTCCGCAACGGCAGGATCTGCCCCGGCGAGACGACCGACGAGACGCCGCGGAGCAGTACGAGCGACAGCGTCCGGGCCGCCACCGAAAACAAGAGCACGACCGCGTAGGGATTCAGTCCAGACGGCGTGCTGTCCAGCAACCAGCCCCCGATCGCGCCCCCCGCGACGATCGCGGTCGCGTTGGCCAGGTTGTAGACCGTCAGGATGCTGGTTTGCCCACTCGGCGGAATCCGTTCGAAAAAGGAGAGAAATGATGCAAGTTCGAAAGCCGCCCAGGCTGCGCCGCTCACGAGTTGCAAAAGGAACAACCAGACGAAGGAATCATTCACGAGCCACAGAGCGGGGACTGGAATGATTCCAAAGCTTGCAAACGCCAGCATCCGCTTGGTACCCCAGCGTTGGACGAGCCGTCCCATGGCCGGCAGCACGAGAACGCGAGCAATGAACGCGCCGGCGGTCAGCCACGTAAACTCGGCATAGGAGAGCCCCAGCGGGCCGAGCATATAGGGCGTGAAATAGGGCGCCGCGACCCACACGCTGAGCTGAAATGTCAGTAGATAGAGAAGCAGCCGTCCATGACCGCCGGTGCGGATATGATTTCGAATCACTTGCGGAGAGATGCTTGTCTCGCCGATCGGAACGGGACGCGGTTCACTCTGCAGGGCCAAGCTCGTCGCGGACAGGATCCGAGAGCCCAGCGCAAGCAGGAAGATGAGGGCGAAAGCGGGGAAGGCCTGACCCTCTTCCCTTCCGAAGTTCAAAATCGCGCCACCGAGCAACAGGCCCACCACGAGCGAGCCTTGTGAGTCGCGCGACCTACGAGCGAAATAGCGGGCGCGAATCCGTTTCGGCACGATCGTCGACGCCCAGGTCGTCCATGCGGGCCCCGTAGACATCCCCAGGCCCCAGTAGAGCGACGCGGTGAAAAAGATCCAAAGGAGACTCATTTCTCCTGCAAGCGCACCGACGATCAAAGGCACAAAGCTCAGCGCCTGGAGTACGGCACATAACACGACCCATCGCCGATGTGAATTGAGCAGGCCAACTGCGGTCGGCGTTGCAAGCTGGAAGAGTGCGCCGGCGAGCATCGGCATCGTGGCCACGAGCCCGGCAATCACGGGACCATGCCCAAGCTCCAACGCGAAGGCTGGCAGATAGGACTCGCCGAGTCCCACCATGGCGCTGAACGCCATTCCATCGCAGAGCATTGCGCGCAGGTCCGACCGAGTGCGAGACAAGGTTTGCCGCCTCAGAATCCAGAGCGGGGCTGATCGTTTTAGCTCGAACTGCGCCGCCCTGGCCTCGATTCGAACGAGAAAGGCCAACGGCCGTGGGCGTGATATACCAGAGCCACCGAGGGTTGCAAAGCGATCGGGCAAACTTACGCGGCCCATTGCGAATCGTCGAAGCTGAAGTATCTAGCCGCTGCAAGGGTTTTGCGAGTCGGGGTATCCGACTCACAAGCGAATCGGCACTCGTGCGGGTCGCCGCCGACGTCGAGACCACAAAAATAGAAGGGACTCCGGTTTGTCCTCCGATCCATTCGAAGACTCCCCGTGGCTGGACGACATGGCATCTCCGATCCTCGTCGGTGACCACGCCAACGCCACTCCCTTCATGGCCGGCATCCTCGTCTCCTCTCTGGTTCGGCGGGGCATTCCCTTTACGGCTGCCTACTCTACGGCCCGAGAGGTGGAGCGACGACTGCGGGAACGTGGGGTGCGCGAGCTGATGCCGCCCGAGATCGCACGCGAGGCGCTGGAGGTCGTCGATGCAGCTTCGCGGGATCGTCTCGGACCCGATCGGGCGTCGACGGGCGATCCATCCTCCGATCGCGAGATTCTTGTCGTCGGACCCGGTGGGAGCGTGCCCTTCTCTGCGGGGATCCTCTCGCAATCGCTGCTCGCGACGGCGCTCGACCCACGCGAGGCGTTCGCAATCGCCCGCAGAATCCAGCGGGATCTCGTCAAAGAGCGGCTCTCGGAAATCGATCGATCGGCGCTTCGCGCCCTCGCCTATCGCGAACTGATGCAGAGTTCGGGACCCGAGGCTGCTGAACGCTACCTGGCATGGCGACGCTACGAAGAGCCCGAAAAGCCGGTGATCATTCTTCTCGGGGGGACGTCCGGGGTCGGCAAAACAACACTCGCTTTGGAAATTGCGCGGCGCATGGGCATTGGTCGAGTCCTCTCGACGGATTCGATTCGACAAGTCATGCGCCTGATGATCTCGCGTGACCTGATGCCCTGGATACACACATCGTCCTACGATGCGCATTCCCTTCTGGGTCGCATCCAAGGTTCCGCCGCGAGCGTTATCGACGGCTTCCGAGCCCAGGCCGCCTCGGTTGCGGTGGGCGTTCATGCGTCTCTCGACCGCAGCGTAGAAGAGAGTGCCAACCTCATCGTGGACGGCGTCTCCCTGCTTCCGGGAGTCGTTGACCTCGAACGTTACGCGGGACGCGCGGTCGTCGAATTTTGCGTGGTCGCCACACTCGACGAATCGGCTCTGCGAGAGCGATTCCAGGTTCGTGCCTCAGGCCAACCCAGTCGACTCGCGCATCGATACCTGGAGAATTTCGATGCGATTCTCGCGATCCAACGCCATCTCATCGGTGAAGCCGAGCGCAGAGGCATGCTCGTTGTGGACAATGCGGACCTCGATCGATCCGCACAAGCGATCATTGGTCACGTTCTCGACAAGTTACGACATTAGGCGCCCGTTCGGCGGACGCAATTAATTGGCTAGTGGGCCTTCGCTCGGGTTGCCGGATCGAGTAGCCCGCGATGACACGAATCGCGGATTGAATCCGCATTCGCGGCAAGGATTGCCAAACCTCCCGACCCCCGCCGTGCTACGGTCTTCTCAGCGTGAGACATTCGCTCGCAGCTCACTGCCGGGAAGATGGATCACGAAACCGAGGAAGTAGGTTCGTTGCGATCGCAATGGCGCTCAGCGTGGCGTGCGGAGGGGCGCTGGCCTGTGATGGCAAGGGTCCGCTCGAGAAGGCCGCACGCAAGGTCGGCGAGAAAGTCGACAACGTGACAGAGGCATCAGCGACTAGATGTGGGTTCGAGACAGGTTGTGCAGCAGGCCTCTTTGAGTTTCGCCATGGAAACTCCCAGACCGGGCCTCGATGAAGTCATTGTCGCGCGGGATCCTGATTGGATTCGTAACGCTCCTCGTCGTGCTTGCGACGACTCCCGTGGCGGCCGAGCGACCCGTAGATCCAAATTTCATCATCGGCTACGCCACGGCCCTGCTCGAGCAGAGCCAATCCCTGGCGAATTTTTCGGCAGTCTATCGCGACGAAACCCTCTCCGTCGATTTCGCCGAGAGCCCCGAAACGCCCCTCGATACGATCGAGCGATTGCTGCTGCGAATCGACGGCATCGAGCAGGTCGAACTCTCGGTCGCCGGTCAGGTCGTCTTGACCTCGGAGACTCTCACGGCGTCCGGGGGAATCCCCCCTGCCCCTTCGATGGACATGCCGTCGGGCGAACCCGATGCGAGCGATGGCGTCGTGAATTCGAAAACCTCACCTCGACCGAACTCGGGCTACGACGTGTTCTCCGTCCAGGAAATGTTCGAACCACTCATGGCCGACCCGCGCTGGCCGAATTTTTCCGCCAGCTACCAGAGCTATCTCGGCGACGACGAGATCGAACATGTGGGCGCCGCGAATTTCGGCGAGTCCTTCGCGCTAGTGCGAAGTCCGGAATTCGAATGGGGCCAATGGGAGGTCGGAATCCAGGCGGGCGTCTTTTCGGTCTTCGATCTCCAGTCCGAGTCGAACGATCTCGTCAACACCGACTTCCTGGTCGGACTCACCGCGAGTTATCATTTCGGCGACTTCACTTGGATTCTGCGGCTCTACCATCAGAGCTCACATCTCGGCGACGAGTTCCTGCTCCGCAATCGCGTCAACCGCGTCAACCTCTCCTTCGAAGTCCTCGACCTGCTCGTCTCCTTCGATCCCTGGCAATGGCTGCGGCTCTACGGGGGCGGCGGGCTTCTCGTGCATCGCGACCCGGCGCTCGACCGCGGCCTGCTCCAGGGCGGCTTCGAGCTACAGAGTCCGAGGGCCTTTCTGAGCGGATATATCCGCCCGGTCGCTGCGAGTGACCTCCAGTTCAGGCAAGAGAGCGACTGGAAGATCGACGCGTCCGTGCGCGCGGGCATCCAGATCGAACACCCCTTCCTGCGTCGAACGCGACTTCGCGTCCTCGGCGAGTTCTACAGCGGTCGGTCTCCCAACGGACAGTTCTATGAGCGACGCATCAAGACCGTCGGCCTTGGACTTCATCTGAATTTCTGATCCCGACGCGATCCGGGTTCGCCGTCGCGCTGGGGGCGGCCCTGCTCGGCCATGGCTCGAAAAGCCGCGGCGATCCCTGCCAAGAAGCAGCCACGGGTGACGGAGTGACGTCTCTTCCGCCTGATGTAAGAAAATCCATTCCCATGATCGATCGCCGCCGCACGCGAGTCGTCCGATCCGATCACCCTCACTCACGACTCAAGTCTTCTCGTCACCACCGCGCAGCTTGGCCACCGCGCCAGCGTCCACACTCTTCAAATGAAGGTCGCGCTGCGGGAAGGGAATTGTGATTCCGACTCTCTCGAGCTC
>JAQBEG010000268.1:0-9489 GCA_032123985.1 Deltaproteobacteria bacterium | reverse complement strand
GTAATATCACCGACGATGACGTCTTCCTCGGGGAAACCGATGTCGAGAGGATCGAAAATGCGGCGGACTTTCTCGGCGTCGCGGACGAGCAGCCGCACCGAGTGACCGGCCTTCAGGAAACGTCGGACGGTATGGGAGCCTGTAAAGCCGGTCCCACCCGTCACCATCACGCGCATCGACAATCCAAACCCTCCCGATCTCGAGAATCCTAACGCGAATGGGATCTGGAGGGGGATCAGTCGCTCGTCGACTACCCACCCGAGCTGGGAATAGGGGCCGTCGCAATCATGCTGTCGCAGTCGATCATTCAACGTGGCGACATCACGCTCCACCCCCTGCAGGAGCTCGGGCGCCGCTAGCGAGGATAACGCGTTCCCTGGGCGACTGACGTATTACGAGTCGTACGATAGGAGTCTGTGCGCGCGGGCGAGACTCGGCTGAACCCCAGTGGCGCGGTCGGGGATCGTTCGGGATCCTAAGGGGTCTCCGCAAACGGCCCCACCACGGGTATGCCCCGTTGAAAGTCAGTATGTATATCGGATACGACGAAAACCAGAATGAACTGCGCCAGACACTTCGCGCCTACTACGCCGAGCTTCTCACCCCGGAGATTCAACGCGAACTCGGACTCGGGCATGGCGTTGGACCGACGATGCGCAAGGTTGTGCGCCAGATGGGGAAGGACGGATGGCTGGGAATCGGCTGGCCCGAGGAATATGGAGGCCAGGGCCGATCCGAGATCGAGCAGTTCGTGTTCTTCGACGAATCCATGCGCGCACGCGCACCTGTTCCGATGCTGACCGTGAATACCGTCGGACCGACCATCATGCGTCACGGCAGCGAGGAGCAAAAACAGTTCTTCCTTCCGAAAATTCTCGCCGGCGAGATTCATTTTTGTATTGGCTATAGCGAGGCGGGCGCGGGCACGGATCTCGCGTCATTGACAACGCGCGCCGACCCGGACGGCGACGATTACATCATCAACGGCCAGAAACTCTGGACCAGTCTCGCGAGCGATGCCGACTATTGCTGGTTGGCTGTGCGGACAGATCAGGACGCGCCCAAACACGGTGGCCTATCAATGTTCCTCGTCGACATGAAGGCGAAGGGTATTCGGATCGATCCCCTGCATCTGCTCTCGGAGCACGATATCAACGCGGTTTTCTTCGACGATGTTCGCGTGCCTGCGGCCAATCTGGTTGGCGGATTGAATCAGGGATGGCGCCTCATCACGAGTCAACTCAATCACGAACGGGTTTCCATTTGCGCCCCGGGCATGATCGAAGGTGCTTACGAGTCCGTGGTCGCATGGGCGGCGCAAACGAAGAATGCTGACGGCGTTCGGATCATCGACCAGGAGTGGGCTCAGACGAATCTCGCCAAGGTGAAAGCGGGTATTCATGTGCTTCGGCTGATGAACTGGAAAGTGGCATGGACGATCGCGGAAGGCATGAAGGTCAACGCCGCAGATGCGTCGACGGTCAAAGTCTTTGGGACAGAGTTCTTTCTCGAAGCGTTTCGTCTGATGATGGAAGTGATGGGCCAGCGTGGCTATCTGCGCCGCGAGTCCGATGAAGCGATTGCCAACGGAATCGTCGAGACGCTCTATCGAAGTCTTCTGATTCTTACCTTTGGCGGTGGCACGAATGAGATTCAGCGTGATCTGATTGGTCTATTCGGACTGGGTCTCCCGCGCATCCCTCGCATGTAGAGAGAAGGACAAAGTGAATTTTTCATATACCGACGACCAACAGGCGATCTTCGATCTCGCTGGACAAATCCTCAAAGAGGGGACCAAACAGGAACGTCTGCGCGAGATCGAACATGCGGACGGACCGCGCTTCGATGCGAGCCTTTGGGCAAAACTGGGTGATGCGGGTCTGATCGGGCTGGCCGTGCCGGAGGACAGCGACGGGGGTGGATTCGGTTTCGTCGAACTCGCGGGCGTGATGGAACAAATTGGGCGGACCACGGCTCCCGTTCCCTTCTTCGAGACGGCCGTACTGGGTGGCCTCGCAATCGCGGAGTTTGGAAGTGACGCCCAGAAGAAGGCGATCCTCAGCGAGGTCGCCGCGGGGCAGCGAATCCTGACGGCGGCCCTCATCGAGGCGGAGGCTTCGAGCCTGATTCCAACGACCAGGGCGCGGCGGATCGACGGCGGCTGGCAACTCGACGGCACGAAAGCCTTTGTGCCTGCGGCAGAGATCGCAGATCAGATTCTCGTCTCTGCGACGACCGACGAAGGCCTGGCGGTCTTCATCGTCGATCGCGCCGCATCGGGAGTCATTCTCGAGGCTTTGGCGACGACCAGTCGAATGCCCGAATCGATGATGAGGCTGCAAGGCGTGAAACTCGACTCAGCCGCACTGCTCGGAAGTCCGGGCCAGGGCGGCGAGATCATCGACTTCATCGAACTCCGAGCCAATGCCGCGCTCTGCAATCTCGCCCTCGGCGTGTGTGAAGCGGCGCTCGAGCTGACGGCGGAGTACTCGAAGACCCGGAAGCAGTTCGACCAACCGATCGCAATGTTTCAGGCGGTTGCCCATCGAGAGGCCGATGCCTACATCGACACGCAATCCGTCCGGCTCACTGCACTCGAGGTCGCGTGGCTCATTTCGGTCGGTCGCGATGCGCGCGAGGAGGTTGCGATCGCGAAACATTACGCAAGCGACGCCGGCTACCGCGTGACTTTTTCCGCGCAACACATTCATGGTGGGATCGGGGTCGATCGTGAATACCCGCTTCACCGCTATTACGTCTACGCGCGGCATCTCGAGTTGATGCTCGGCGGATCGACTCATCAATTGAGGCGACTTGGAAAATTGATCGCCGAGAACGCGGCCTGAGTCGATGTCGACCGCGGGGCCTACGAGCCGAGCCAAGGCTGGCGCTCCGCTGACCGAGTTCTTCATCGTCGGGTGTCCCCGTTCCGGAACGACGCTCTTGCGGTGGATGCTCGACGCCCACCCTCGTATCGCAGTAACGCCAGAAACCCATTTCGGCGATCACTACGTAAACGATCGCGGCCGTTTTGGGCGCGAGGGGGATCCCGCAGCAAGGCCTGCGCTGATACGCGAATTCTGTGCCTCGCAGGGTTTCAGGGCAATGGGGATCGACGAACGCGAGTTCCGGGTCGCAGCGATGTCGGACCCGAACGATCCATGGCTACCGCTGCGAGTCGCGATGTTCGAATTCGCTGCGCTTCGAAAGGTGACGATCGTCGGTGAGAAGACGCCGAGCCACGCGCTCTATCTGAAAGCGATTGCCGAGGCGTTTCCCGATGCGCGGTTCTTGTTCATGCGACGAGATCCGCGGGCAGTCGTCGCGTCGTGGCTGCGGACGACGTGGTCGACTGAAACATCGGTCGAGGTCGCGGAGAAATGGCGCCGCTATGCCCAGTCCATGTGCCAGGCCTATCGGGTTCTACCGGGTCGGTGTCTCGAACTTCGCTACGAAGCGCTGGTTTCGACGCCACGAACGGTGCTGAAATCGGTCTGCGCGTTTCTCGGGACGGATTTCGATCCACGCATGCTGTCCTATTACGAACGCGCGCGCGATATGGCACCAGACGCCTCTCGACTCGACGAGGGCTTGGACAATGCGTTGACGTTCGCGCCGCCCGACCCGTCGCGGATCGACGCGTGGCGTGGCGAAGCAACTGTCCGTGACGTGCGTCGGGTCGAGGCGATCTGCGGACGGCTGATGGTTCAATGTGGATACGAGCTGGACACATCGATGCCGCAACGGCTACCTAGTTCGATCGCACTGCTGGCACCTTTGTGGCAGAAGCGAGTCAGGCGCAAGCTGCGAGCGCGCCGAAAGAGACCGGTCTGAATCCGGATCCGAAATCAGTCGGGAACGGGTTGTCCGTTTCTCTTCAGGAAGTCACGCACCAGCCATTGAGAGATACTGACCTTGCCCGGAAACGAGGTGGGCATCGCATCGGCGGCAAACCAACCGGCCTGTTCGATCTCCTCGCCATCGACCGCGATTTCGCCCGAGGCGTACTTTGCGCGAAACCCGAGCATCAGGGAGTTTGGAAAAGGCCACGCCTGGCTCGAAAAATACTCGACATCTCGGACGACGATCGAGGTTTCTTCGAAGACCTCGCGCACGACGGCTTCCTCAGCACTCTCACCCGGTTCGACGAAGCCGGCCAGTACGCTCATGATGCCCGCCGGGAAATGCGGTGACCGCGCGAGCAGGATCTGATCCTGCTTCTCGACGGCGACGATCATGGCCGGCGCGAGTCGCGGATAGGTTGGGATTTTGCAAGTTGGACAGCTTCGCGAGCGGTCGTTGGCCGAAAGCTCCGTTGGTTTGGCGCAAGCGCCACAATACTGGTGCGTTCGATCCCATTCGACGATCTGAACGGCTCGGCCCGCCAGGGCGTGCAATATTTCGTCGAGTGTTCCGAAGAGCATACGGAGATCGGCAAAGCGATAACCAGCGCCCAGTGTCGCATCGTGGGGGAGTTCAGCTGAATAACAGTGCCGCCCAGAGAGATGACCCAGGTATTGAGTTCGTATGGCTTCCATGCCCTGGGCGTCGATCTCGGCGACGCTTGGCAGATTGAGGTCACTGTTCACGAGCAGGTCGCGCCCGCGAAAAGCGAAGAGAATAGGATCTTCGCCGGGGCTCTCCGGGGATTTATGTTGGGGGACGAAGGGCAGGGGGAATCGCGTGAAATCAGACATGGTTCCAGACTACCGGACTTGGCCGATTATCACCGGGGGCCGCGAATGAGCCGCGCTCTGATACGCTCTCTTCGGTCCGCCGGCCGACGTCTGTCTGGACGTCCGCCGAGTCAACCCCGAGGAGAACGAACCCCAGATGGGCACCGCGAGCAAGATACGCATTCTGATCCTTCTTCTGATCGCCGGTTTCGGCGTCTTCTTCGTATTGCGCCAGTTCTCGACCGCGGCGCCGATCGAGATCGTGAAGGGCAGCACACTGGTCATTCAGCTTGGCGGGAGCTATGTCGAAGCGCCCGGAGCGTCACCTTTAGCGAGATTGGCCGGCGATTCGACGCGCCCCTTCATCGGCCTGCTCTCGATATTCTCACTGGCTGAACGCGACGACCGACTGGCGACCGTGGTGCTGAGAATCCAACCCCTCGAAATCGGATGGGGCAAGGCTGACGAGATCCGCGCAGCCATCGGGCGCCTACGCGAAAAGGGTATCCACACCGCCGCCCTTTTGGAGGTCCAGAATTTTTCTGCGAACAAGGAACTTTTCATCGCGAGCGCCGCCGACGAAATCTTCGTCGCGCCGGGCAGTGCGGTCCCGCTCGTAGGGATGGCGGCCGAGTATCTTTTTCTCGGTGGATTCTGGGAAAAACTGGGTGTTGAATTCGAAGTCGCGAAAGCGGGTCGGTACAAGAGCGCCGTCGAATTATTCGCAGCGCGAACGATGTCTCCTGCCTCACGGGAGATGGCAGACTCACTTCTCGACAACACATTCGAGCGCTTCGTCGACGCCCTGGCGACCGGTCGCCGGATGACGCATGACGCAGTCATCGAAGCAATCGATGCCGGACCAGTTCGCAGCCAGAGACTCGAATCGCTTGGACTGATCGATGGCGAGATGCATCTCGATCTGCTCATCGAGCGTTTCGGTGATGAGGTCGTTTCTCACGCCGATTATTCCAAAGTCGATCCCGCAGATCTCGGATTTGAAGCGAAATCAGAGTTCGCGCTGATCTACGGGACCGGCACGGTCATTCAGGGTGGATCCGATGGCTCCGGATTCAGGACGTCACCGGTGTTCGCCTCCGATACCGTCTCGCGAGCCATCATCGAGGCGGCTGAAGACGCGACGATCTCGGCGATCGTGCTTCGCATCGACAGTCCTGGGGGTTCGGCGTTGGCTTCGGAGCTGATCTGGCGCGCGATCGATCGTGCGCGTGGGATGGGTAAGCCCGTCATCGCGTCGTTCTCCGATGTGGCCGCCTCGGGCGGCTATTACGTTGCCTCGGCGGCGGATGTGATCGTCGCGAATGCGGGAAGTCTGACGGGCTCGATCGGAGTCTTCGCACTTCGGCCCGCGATCGGAGGCCTGCTAAAGAAGCTCGAGATCGGAATCGACTCGATTTCCCGGGGTCGGCACGCAGATTTCCTTTTGTCGACCGAGAAGATGTCCCCGGCTTCGTTGGCCAGGCTTCAGATTTCCGTGCTCGATACCTATCAGCTTTTTCTCACTCGGGTGGCCGACGGTCGCGGCCTTTCGCTACAGGAGGTCGACGCGATTGGGCAAGGGCGGGTCTGGACAGGAGACCAGGCACGGAAAATCGGGCTAGTCGATGAACTCGGCGGGCTCTACGCAGCAGTCCGCCGCGCGAAGGAGGCGGTCGGCCTCGAGCCGACGGACGATGTCTTCCTCGTCCCGTTTCCGAAGCAGAGGTCACTTTCCGAACAACTGATCGAAGCCTTCCAGCTCACATTGATCCGCGTTGCGGGTCCGAGCTTGGATTGGTCCGGCCACTTACCAGAACCGTTGAAGCAGATCGCCGCCTGGACGCGAGACCTTCCGACCGGAACGCCGCTGCTGATCCCGCCGGCGATCATCGACATTCATTGAGCATCGAAAGAGGACTTCACTTTGACGTTTCTGACAACGGATGACGGAGTATCGATCTACTACGAGCACCATCCGGCCGAGGACTCTGCGAGGCCGACCGTCGTATTTTCGTGCGCCTACTGCACAACGCATGAGAACTGGCGAGGCCAGGTCGAACCAATCGTCGCCGCCGGCCATTCGGTCGTTCTCTGGGATCTGCGCGGTCATGGCGACTCCGAAGCGCCCGATGGTCCCGATGCGTATTCGATCGAACGCGTCGTGGCAGATTTGTTGGCAGTCGCTGACGCGACGACCCCTGCTGCGCCATTCGTTGCCGCTGGCCTTTCGTTCGGCGGACTCGCGTCGTTACATTTCGCAGTCCGCCATCCCGATCGGGTGGCCGGGTTGGCGCTCGTTGATTCTGGACCGGGCTTCAAGAATCCGGAGGCCGCCGCGGGCTGGGCTGAGCAGGTCGAGCGTACGGCGAATTTTCTCGAGAAGCGGGGTTTCGAAGATTTCGTGAACGGGAAGGCGGGTGCGACCTGCATCGGGTCGAAGCCGGAGCTGCCGGCCGCGCGCGCTGCCGCGCGCGCAATCTGTGCCCAGGCCGTGCCTGGTGTCGCGCGTTTCGGTCGCGAGGTGTCCGGGCCGGCGCCGCCGGTGATAGACGAGCTTTCGAAGCTGGATATGCCTGCGCTGGTGATGGTGGGCGAGCATGACAAGCCCTTCCTCCGGGCTGGAGAAGTGATGGCGGCCAAGCTGCCGCGTTCACGTCACGTGATTATTCCCGGGGCTGGCCATATCGTGAACATCGAGGAAGCCGAGCTGTTCAACCGTGAAATGATCGAGTTTCTCGCCACGATCGAGTAGAGGAGCTGGCGTAATAGGATGGATCGTCAAGTACTCGCGGACCGGATCGTGGTCTATTCCGATACGGTCGTCGCCTTCTCCGTTGTCAATGGATTCGCTTTTCTGCTCGCCCTCGGCGAGCCCGATATTCGATGTTCGATTGCGAATATCAGCGGGGTGATCGGCGGCCTCAACCTGGCCTTCCCCATCTTGAGCACGGTTGCCCTTTTATGGCTGCGTCGCACCGAACTTCGCTTGCGCGAGAATGAGAGCGAGGACGAACTCGTCTCGAAATTCTGGCGGATCGTCGTGCCACTGCGGATCGGATTCGTCTGGATGTTCAGCGTGATGGTATTAGGTGGAGTGTATGCCGCGACGTTCGACACCGCCTGCGCCGGGCCTCTGCCGTGAGAGATTCACACATCGAGATCGAGGTCGATCGAAGCCGGTGCGTACTCTGCGGAGAAACGAATGACTGTGCGCTCGCGCGTGAGGGCGATAACGAGAGCAGCGAGCCCTGCTGGTGTGTCGGAGTGTCGTTCCCGGCGACTTTGCTGAATCGCGCAACTTCCGAGGACGGAGGGGCGAGCTGCATCTGTCGCCGCTGCCTCGAAAAAGACCTGCCTAACGGGTTCGATAGCTAACGCGGCCTACGCGCCAGCGATGCGACGAGCTTCTCGCAGGCCGCCCGAAAAATGGCGAGCATTCAATCCTGCACGCCGCATCAGATCCGCGAGATGCGCGCTCTTGAGTCCGAACTCGCAGTAGAGCACGTAGCGCTGGCCGGAGTCAAAGGACGGATACGCGCGTAGCGCATTCGGGAAATCGAGAAAGAGCGCGTCAGGGTAGTGCCACGCATCAAAAGCGCTCTTCGATCGCAGGTCGATTACGGTGTCGTTGGATTCGACGTTCTTTGCAACCAGATCCGTCGCGTCCCACGCATCCAGATCGACGTCGGCGAGGAGGAATTCGCTGCGGTTGTCGAGTGCTTCTGCGAGGACTGCGGGATTCAGCTTGGATTCTTCTTCGAGGATGTCCGCGAGACGCGCGTTCGTCGCCGGGCGACTGGGTACGATCGCGCAATATTCACCGACCTTGGCTGAAAGGTCGTGCGTGCCGACGATTCTCGACTCGGCGATGATCTCGTTCTTGTTGTTGCCGACGAGTGGACGCAGGATCGGGAGATTGGCGCCCTCCGAAATGACCGAGAGGTTCTGTAGGGTCTGAGACGAGACCTGGCCGATCGCTTCGCCCGTGACGATGGCGGAGGCGTTGCAGTTTGCGGCGACCGCTTCTGCACTACGAAGCATCATTCGCTTGAGGACCACTTGCCAATAACGCATGGTGATTCTGCTCTGAATTTCCCGACTGACCGGATCGAAGTCGATGGCGTGAAAACGGGGCCGAGTGCCGCATTGCCAGAGATCGGCCAGGCGCTTCGCGATCGTCAGTGTCTCGAGCTGATGTGTGCGACCCCCGAGGTTGCAAAAAACATAGTCGAGGGCGATGCCGCGCCGGAGCATCCGCCATGAGGCGACGGGAGAATCGAAGCCGCCCGAAAGCAAACTGACCGCTCGGCCTTCGGTGCCGAGTGGGAGTCCACCCGCGCCACGTTCGCTGGCGACGAAGTAGTAGGCATGATCGACGTCGACTTCGACGAAGATCGTTGCTTCGGGATTTGACAGATCGACGCGCCCCGCGCCCGGCCGGAGCGCCTCACCGAGATCTCGTTCGATATCTGGCGAGCGAAGCGGGACTTCACTGCGATCTCCCACGCGACGCGCACGGATGGCATAGCGTCGGTCGCGCACGAAGGGCTCGCCGAATTCGCGACCCGCGCGCACCACGTCTTCGAGCGAGGACCATTCCTCGACATGCGTGACGGACACGGATTCGATCCCGAAAACCCGAGCCAGCCGCGAAGACATTTCCTCGTCGCTCGGCCCGGGACCCGGCTCGAACTCGACGAAGATGCGATTGCGGTCACGCTTGACGCGTGCCTTGCGTCCGCTGGCTTTGATGGACGCCCGCAGATTTTCGATGAGTCGCGAAGTCATCCGGCGTCGCGTCGCGTCCCCCTTC
>JAQBEG010000267.1:0-15881 GCA_032123985.1 Deltaproteobacteria bacterium | reverse complement strand
GGCTCCTGCGAGTGAGGGAATCAGCACCCCGCAGATGGAGCTGGTGAGCTCGTCCTGGAGAGCGAAGAGGTCATCCATGTCGCGGTCGTACTTCTCCGCCCAAATGTGGTGACCGGTGATGCCTTCGATCAGCTGCACGTTGATGCGTACTCGCTTGCCCGCCCGTCGAACGCTGCCCTCGACTACGTAACGCGCGCCGAGTTCCTCGCTCACATCGGTGATAGTGAAGGAGCGGCCCTTGTACGAAAAGGCGGAGTTGCGAGCGATCACGGTGAACCAGCTCGATGCAGCCAGCGCGGTCGTGAGGTCTTCTACCAGCCCGTCGGCAAGGAATTCCTGGTCTGCGTCGCTGCTCATGTTGTCGAAGGGCAGGATTGCGATCGCTGGGCGGCCAAAGGAGGTTTCGAGGGGGCTCTCGTGCGCCGGCTCGTTGGGCTCACTCGTCTCCAGCTCGACGCGGTGAACGCCGACGGGCCTCGCCACATTCTTCACTTCGTATTCGCCGAGAAAGCGCGTCGACAGCTCGGATCGCGAGACGAGATGGATGTGTGCCGCGCTGCTGATGCAAATCGCGCCGGGATCGCCGACCGCCATGACGCGTGCCGCGAGATTCACCGCGTCGCCGTATAGGCGATGGTCCTCGTCTTCGAGGATGTCGCCCACATGTATACCGATCCGCAGCTCGAGGGCATGTTTATCGCTCTTCTGGGCGTCGGACAGCTGGCGGGTGGCTGCTATGGCAAAGCCCGTCGCGTTCACGACGCTCGCGAACTCCGCCAGGAAGTTGTCGCCGACGGCATCGACGATTCGACCATCGTGCTCGGCGGCGAGCGCGTGCGCCGCCGAGCGTAGGGCACGAACTCTTTCGAGCGTCCCCCGTTCGTCACGCGTCGTGTGCACCGTGTAGCCGACCACATCAGCACATAATATGGCCGCTAGTCTTCGTCGCGTGATCGCTTCAGTCACCGTGGTCGAGACTCTCCGTTGTCAGAATTTTGGGTGAGACGCTTCAATTTTCTCCGCCAGACGAGCTCGGACGCCGAGCGGCGCAAGGACGACAAGCCCGCGGCCGGGTCCGGCCCCGTCGCGTTCTGCACCTCTCTGGTCTTCAGAATACAGTGAATCCGCCCGATCTTCGTTGCGTCTTCGGGATTGCGCTCTGCGATGAGAGGCGGCAGAGCTTCGAGTGTCATGACGATTCCCTTGAGTAGATTGACCTCATCGCCCAGAGTGAAAGGGAATAGACCTCGCAAGGCATCCGCCTTTACGTAGCCGCTTCCGTTCGTCCAGAACGTGTCCCAGGTAGACTTTGCGTAGTGGGGTTCGATCTCGACCTGATTGCCGTCGCAGCGGATCCAGAGATAATCCCATGCGAAGGGGTGAAACTCGAAGGGGAATCCCTTGACCCATTCCCAGTAAGTCTCCTTGGGGCCCGGTCGGATCGTCATCTCCCAGGGGTCGATTGGCATCCGCACGCGAATCCAGTCGAAGGCTTCAAAGATCCGGAGAGGTAAGGGTCCACTCTCGATTGGGGTCGAGTTTGCGGCGTCCATTGGGCTCATGGAGGGGCTCCTGGATTGTCTTTTCCCAGCTCCGCGATGATAGGTCGCTGAAGCTATGAGGCTGGATCTTGCGCCTCGACACTAGGCGATTCCTCGCGAATAGGCTTGGGAGGTCGTCGTTTGCTACGGAATGGTGATGGACGGGACGAAGAACGCTGACGTCAGCGCCCACCGACGAGAGGAATTCTAATGCGGGCAGTCGTGGTCGATCGAATGATGGCACCCGCCGCGCTTAGTGTTCGTGAGCAGGATTCTCCAACGATCACGAAGGATGGCGTTCGAATCTCCATTCGGGCCGCAGGATGTAATTTTTCTGACATTCTGATGTTGAAGGGAGAATACCAGGTCAAGCCGCCTCTTCCATTCGTGCCGGGTGGTGAGGTTGCTGGTGTCGTGACTGAAACAGGGGCAACCGTTCGAACGCTTTCGGTTGGGGATCGGGTTCTCTCTCGCTGTGGGCTGGGTGGGTTCGCGGAAGAAGTTGTTGCACCGACGACGACGACCTATCGAATTCCCAACACGATGACATTTGAGGCAGCGGCCGCGCTTCCTACCGTCTATCCGACGTCGTACGCAGCGCTGGTCTGGAGAGCGCCCGTCATGCGGGGTGAGACGTTACTCGTCCACGCGGCTGCGGGTGGCGTCGGTCTGTCGGCCGTCCAGATCGGCAAGGCGTTGGGCGCCACGGTCATCGCGACGGCCGGCGGTCCAGAAAAGCTCGAGATCGCGCGTCGTGCTGGTGCGGACGTGTTGATCGACTATCGCGAGGTGGATTTCGTACCCCGTGTGTTGGAAGAGACGGACGGTCGAGGGGCCGACGTGATCTACGACTCCGTCGGCGGCGACGTCACCGACCGTTCGCTCAGATGCATCGCGTGGAACGGGCGACTTCTCGTGATTGGCTTTGCGAGTGGCGAGATTCCAGACATCAAGCTCAACCGAGTCCTACTCAAGAATATTTCGATCGTCGGTCTGCATTGGAGCGCCTATCCGGAACGCGAGCCCGGGCGAATCGACGAATGTTTCAAGGGACTTTTCGAGATGGCCGGAGAGGGCCGGATCGAGCCGTTGGTCTCGGCGCGCTATCCGCTCGAAGAAGCCGGACGGGCGTTGGAAGCGCTCGCAACGCGCAAGACGGTGGGCAAAATCGTTCTCGTGCCCTGAGCATCGAACGAAAAGGGCCGACGTTCGAATCGAACGTCGGCCCGGATCGACTTCGCGGACGAACCTAGTTGGCCGTGACCGCTTCCTCGCCGTGCTCACCTGTACGGATTCGCACAGCGTCCTCGACCGGCAAAACGAAAATCTTGCCGTCACCGATCTTGCCGGTCTGGCAAGATTCCTGAAGCGCGAGGACGACTTTCTCCGCCTGATCGTCGGGTACGACGATCTCCAGCTTCAGCTTGGGAAGGAAGTCGACGACATACTCCGCGCCGCGATAGAGCTCGGTATGGCCTTTCTGGCGTCCGAATCCCTTGACCTCGCTCACGGTCAGACCCTGGATGCCGGCCCTGGCGAGCCCCTCCTTCGCCTCGTCTAGTTTGAAGGGTTTGATAATTGCTTCGATTTTCTTCATCTCATGATCTCCATTTCGTCGTCGTGAGCGGACTGCCGCTCGTGATTTCACGGGGTTTCTGTGCGTCAGCTTTCATTCGGAACGAGTTTTCTTGACGCGATTCCCGCAGCGGCGAATCCGCCGGTGGTGCCTTCTTCCATGAAGCCAGGAGAGCCCGACAGGTCGTAGGCGTGCATCCCGTGCTCGCCGAGGTCGAGACCTTCGAGTTCTTCTTCCGGCGAGACCCGTAGTCCGACTGTCGCCTTCAAGGTCATGAAGATCGCGGAGGCGCAGACGACCGTAAAGATTCCGTAGCAGAGGACGCCATAGGCCTGGATCAGAAGGCTGTGCTCGGGGTTGGTCGAGAAGATCCCGACCGCAAGCGTGCCCCAGATACCACAGGTGAGATGAACCGAGATGGCTCCCACCGGATCGTCGATCCGAATTCGATCGAAAAACAGCACCGATCCAACGACGAGCATGCCGGCAATGAGGCCGACCAGGATCGCGCTCCCGGGGTTGATGACATCGGCGCCGGCTGTGATGCCGACGAGTCCGGCGAGGATGCCGTTCAATGCCATCGAGAGGTCGGGCTTCGTGCTGATGAACGTGTAGGCAACCATCGCGCCTATGCCGCCCGCCGCAGCCGCGAGACAGGTCGTGACGAGTACGAACGAAGTGGCCGCCGGATCCGCAGACAGCACGGAGCCGCCGTTGAAGCCGAACCATCCGAGCCAGAGAAGGAATACACCGATCGTTGTCAGTGGCATCGAGCTACCGGGAATCGGCTGGACTTGACCGTTCTTGCCGTATTTGCCGATCCGGGCGCCGAGTGCCAGCGTGCCGACGAGTGCTGCCCAGCCCCCTACGGAATGGACGAGCGTCGAGCCGGCAAAGTCGTAGAAACCTGCGCCGTCGAGGAACCCGCCGCCCCATTTCCAGGAGCCGGCGACCGTGTACACGAGGGCAACGAAAATCGTAGAAAAGATCATGAACGATCCGAGCTTGATTCGCTCAGCAACGGCGCCCGAGACGATCGTGGCGGCCGTTGCGGCGAACATCGCCTGGAAGAGGAAGTCCGTCCAGTAGGTGTATCCACCATCGGCGTAAGCCGGCGTGTTTGCGCCTTCCGCGAAGCCCGCGCTGAGTCCCATGCCCGCAAACCCGAGAACGCCGTCGATGAGCCCGAACTCTCCGGGGTACATCAGATTGAAGCCCACCACGAAGTAGGTGAGGATGCCGCAGCAGACGACGAACGTGTTCTTGAAGAGAATGTTCGTCGTGTTCTTGGCACGGGTGAGCCCCGATTCCACCATGGCGAAGCCCAGGTGCATCGTGAATACGAGGGCCGCGGACATCATCATCCAGACATTGTTTGCCGTGAAGAGAGCGTCCGAGGCGGCATCCGCCATCGCGGCACCGGGCGCGAGTAGACTCGTAGCAAGCACCGCCACGGCAGCGAGCACGGAGCGGGGGACCGCCGGTGTGCCGCAGGAAGAAGTTCGTTTGCGAATCATGTTGATCTCCATTTGGGGAACATGCGAGTGGCTAGAGGCGTTATTCGCGCGACCGTCTCACGTGGGCTCCCCGCACCCACGCGCGCGGTCGAGTCGAGATTTCAGTCGGTAGAGCAATGGTCGTGCCAACACCGATTGAGTCGTGATTTGGCTTTTGATTGCCCATATGGGCTGATACATGCCCACTTGTGAGTGCTGAATCATGCTCTGCTGTGCCCTGTGCTGCACGCATTGGCATCACGGCTGCCCAGCCGACGAGCAGTCGCCGTGCCCGGCGAGCGGCAGGTCCTCGTCACCCGATGGGTCGTCAATCGGCGGTCGATCGGCAGTCGACCGGCAACGCATGCGCGCTAGCGGAAGGCCCCGTCAAGGGTGTCTGCGGCATGGACGATGAGACCGCGGGAGCAGTTCGCCGAGGGTCCATGCATATCTACGTTCTGATTCCAGTCGTGGCGATTCTAGTGTCCGCCGCCTTTGGTGCGGTCTCCGTCGCTTGGGACTCGGATCGGCGTGCGACGGGTGCGATGTGTGCCCTTTATGCGTGCACGGGGGCCTGGGCGCTACTCGACCTGATGACCTTCCTCGAGACAGACCCGCTGCGGGCCCGTTTCTGGATTCAATGGATGCACCTTCCGGCGTTGCTTCTCGGACCCTGCACGACCTGGTTGCTCGGCCAGCTGTTCCCGCAGATCGGAAATCGATTGGACCGGTTGGCGAAATCGGGTTTCGTCCTTGCGGCAATTCTCGGCATTGCGGCGGCATTGCTTCCCGGCTCGGTGCTCGATGTGGTCGCGACCGACTGGGGCAGCTGGATTCCGCGATACGGCGTCGTCTCGATTCTCGTCGTGCCGATCGGAGTCGTGCTGCCGCTGTTCGCTGCGTACAAGGCTTCGCGGACCGAGGTGCGTCGTCAATCCGAGCGGATCGATACGAGCCGCGCGCGCGCGGTGACGCTCGGTATTTTCATCTCGCTGCTTGCCGCGATCTCGACCGAGTACGTGATGCCCCTGCTCGAAATTCAGATTCCACGGCTCGGTGCAGTGTCGATCACGTTGGCCTCAGCCGTGCTGTGGCTTCGTATTCTCTACGTTTCACACGATCTGGCGGTGACGCCCGATGGGATGGCCCAGTCCATGTTGGAGGAGCTTCACGATGGGGTCGTGCTCGTCCAGCTCGATGGCACGATTCTCGCTACGAATATTCGATTTACGGACATGACGGGATCTCGCGGCTCCGACCTGATAGGCGCGTCGCTTGCGAATTTTGTCGAGGCACCGCTCGACGAGATCTGCGGCGGTCTCGAAGATCTTGAATCGATCCTGCATCGGGTCGACGGGGGCACACTTCCCGTTTCGCTATCGTCTTCAATCGCTCGCGATCGCGATGGCGAGCCCATCGGCGCGGTGGTTGTCTTCCGTGATCTCCGCGAGATCGATGCACTTCGACGTCGGTTGCTGACATCCGGTCGTCTGGCAGCGATCGGTGAGCTGGCAGCGGGCATAGCGCACGAGGTGAATAATCCCATCGCATTCATACGCTCGGACCTCAACCTTCTGTCACGACGGCTACAGGAAATCCGAGACCACGCGGTGAAGGCGCCCGGCCTCGACACGGAGATGGCAGTTTTCGAGCGTGTCGGCGATCGCGTGCAAGTGGCACTCAGAGGCATCAAGCGCGTGGCCGAGGTCGTCGGGGATGTTCGCAGTTTTGCGCATGTTGGCGGCGTCGGGCAAGGCGGAAGTGATCCTACGGTGGTCCTCGAAGGGGCAATGCGACTGGCAAGATTGCAGCGTGGAGCGGATGTAGAGCTACGCGTCGTTGACTGTGATTGTCACGATTGGATCGAGTCGGGCCAGGAGCTGAAGCAAGTGTTGCTCACTCTGATCCTGGTTCTGGTCGAGGGGTCGGATAAAGGCGGGACAATCGATGCCGCTCTCGAATCTGATCACGAGACCCTGTCGATCAGGTTGACTGCCGAGCGACTCGTTGACGATGCGAGCCTGATGGTTCACCGCTTCGACATGTTGGCCGCGGGCGAGTTCGGCGCTTCTCACGAGGAGCTTGGGCTCACGATCGCTACCGAATTGATCGATCAACTGAAGGCTTCGTTCTCATTAGCCGAAACGGGGCCCAATTCGGTTTCGATCACTCTGCATCTTCCGCTCGAGATAGGAGCAGCCTGATGGTATGGCTTCTTCTGATGAAGCTCTCGGGCGCGATCGTATCCGTCGCTCTCGGCGCAGGAATTCTCGCTCGAGACCATAGTCTGCGGGCCAACAAGCTGATTGCGGCCTTTCTTTTCTGCAATGCCTGGTGGGCCACCGGGGAATTCTTCCTCTATCAACAGACGAATCCGGAGGTCGCCGTATTGATCCTTCGGTGGATGACCATCGGGTGGTTGCCTCTCGGCGTTCTCTGCATGCATGCCTCATTGACTCTTTCGTCGATGGGAGATCACCCGGTCGCGAAGTTGATTTCGCCCCTCTATGCGATGATCGGGGTGATCGTTCCGATCGCGATCGCAACCGATTTCGTCATATCGGGCGCCGAGGTCCGGGAGATAGGCTGGAGTCCGGTTTTCAGTATTGGAATGGCGCCGGCGTATTTCCTGATGGCGATGCCCGTCATTGCGACGCTCGCGTGTTGGCGTGGCGTGATGGCGATTCCCGAGAACGGCGGACAACTGCAGCTCGCGCGTGTGGTCTTTTTTGGGATATCGGGCGCGCTAGCCGCGGGAACCTTGACCGCGGTTGTATTCCCACTGCTCGGCATAGCGGCCGTCGGGATCACGACGACGCTACTTGCCCTCGTGGGCCTGGCTGCGGCCTGGACCCTGCACCAGTTCGGCCACTCTTTGATCTCACCTCAGGCTTTGGCAAGAGAGATTCTCGACACGCTCGAAGATGGCGTGGTACTGGTGGGGGAGGGGGATGTGTTGCGTGATGCCAATCGCGCATTTCTTCGCATGGTCGGTGTGCGCGCACAGAACGCGATCGGTCGGCCGATAACGGATTGGATCCCCAAATTTCAGGATCGACCGGCATCGGCCGAATCCTCGACGTTAATGGAGGTTCGCACGCGCGACGGCGACATGGTCCCGGTAGTCGCATCAGCACCCGTTGCCCTCCACGGATCGGGCCGAATGGTGGGGCAAGCATTTCTGTTTCGAGATCGACGGGAGATCGTCTCATTGCAGCGTCGACTGGTCGTTTCGGCACGGCTCGCCGCCGTCGGCGATCTTTCAAAATCGATCTCCCGATCGATCAATGAACCGATCGCTCAAACTCGCAAAGAACTCGACGGATTGGCCGACGATTGGCAGACTGCGCAAGAGACTCTCGAAATCGCGATGCTAGGCGAAATGTGCCGAGAGGCGATAAACGAAGGCCATGAACTGATCGGCGAATGCGTCGAAGGGGTGGATCGAATCTTTTCGATCGTCCATGAGATCGGCGGATTTTCGTCCGATTCGTCACGAGAGAAATTCGCCGAGCACCGACTCGATCAGATCGTTTCTCGCGCGCTTCGAATCGCCAGGATTCACGCACCGGATTGGCTCGAAATCGAATCCCGACTCAATCCCGAGATCACGGTCAACTGTAACTCGGCAGAGATCGAACGGGTCGTCACGAACCTCCTTGTCAATGCGATCCAGGCACTCGAATCGAATTCCCGGACGAACGCACATCTCGTGGTCGCCGTCGGCGGGAAGGATGGCCGAGCGCTGATCCACGTCGAAGATGATGGATGCGGGATCGAGACAGAAGTTCTCGATCGGATATTCGATCCCTTCTTCACCACGAAGCCAGTAGGGAAGGGCACGGGGCTCGGCCTGGCGATCTCGTATCACATCGTGAAAGACCACGGAGGCGACATTCGAGTTTCTTCGATTTTCGGTCGTGGAACGAGCATGACCGTGGAACTGCCCCGGGTAGGTCAGGTCAGGAGCGACGACGACTGAGCTCGCTCAAGTCCGCCGCCGTGGAAGCCGATTCTGGATGGACGCCCAACCCATTGCGGAGATGAGACATGCAATCCATCCATTTGAGTGGCCTATTCGTCCAGCCGATCATCCAGCGGATTCGGGAATGGAATGCTGAAGGAAAGATCACCGAGGACGACCTCGAACGTACCCTGTCGACCGATGCTCGGGCACACATCGATCACTCGATCGGTCATTTGGATTGGGCGTCACTCGGCGACGTTGAGTGTTTAGTTGCGCTCGCTTCAGAACAGATTGGCGGAGAGACAGGATTCGTCGACTGGGCGAAAGAAATTGTCGAGTCCTGGCATGAAGAGGAATCGATCGCGCGCCTGATGCGTGCAGGTCGGTCGTTGCCGGATGCACCTGGCTTCATGGTGAGTCAGGTCAGCGAGATTCTCGTGCGCGACGCCGATTGGCTCTACGACGGTGGACGGTTGGCGTTCAGTGTTCGCCTGCGCGGAATGAGTCATGCGAGTCCCGCGCTGAAGTCCTTCCTCGGTGCGCTGCTCGCTGGGATTGCGGTCGCGTCGAAGGAGAGGGATCGAGATTTCGACGTACGATTCGAAGGCGTCGACCACGATGATCTCGTCGTCTTTGGCGAGCGACCGGTCCACGACGATGTGGGCAGGGAAAGTCGATTGCATCGGGCCGCTTTGATCCCCTGATTCGCTGGGCCGACGATCGAGTCTGTGGCGGTTTCACTGAGGGACGTCACCGTCGGAACCGCTCAGCCGATTCTCGACATTTTGTTGACCTGGACACCACTTTACTTACGGAATGTGGTGCTATCGCAATTTAACGAAGGTCGCTGGACGGGGCTCGTCAACGGGTCGCCATGGGGCATCTAGGGACGACCCCACTCCTCTGGGCTGGATCGTTCTCCTTATCGGTTTGATTCTCGGCAGCGAGGCGCAGGCCATCCCATCTTTCTCCGGAATCGTCGCTTTCGGCGACAGCTATTCCGACAGCGGGAATATCGGCCGCAGCACAGAGGCGGAAAACTGGCTGGAGTTCATGGCCGCTGATCTGGAGATCGCCGGCGGCCTCCGACCCTCGCTGAGCGGTGGGACGAACTATTCCATGGGTACGGCGACAGCGCGTGGGTCAGGAGCGTTCGACTTCTCATCTCAGATGCGAAACTACAGTCTCTCCAGTTCCGTTGCCGATCCCGATGCGCTCTACATCATCTGGATCGGATTCAACGACATCCAGGAATCCAGGGACATACTCGACCCGGGACTCTTTGCCGACGAAATCGTGGGGCACATCGAGCTCGGTATACAGAGCATCTGGAACGCTGGCGGGCGGCATTTCTTGATCCCGAACGCTTGGGATATCACGACG
Organism: Deltaproteobacteria bacterium; assembly: GCA_032123985.1. Lineage (GTDB taxonomy): Bacteria > Myxococcota_A > UBA9160 > UBA9160 > UBA4427 > UBA4427. The sequence goes on along the minus strand of JAQBEG010000267.1, from coordinate 5,918 downwards.
ACTCCGGTCTCACTCTTTCGAGATCAAGAGGTGAACGAGAACCACGTCGACCTCCATTCGCTTTTCAACGAAAGTCTGGAGGCGATGGTCGGCACATTTCCGGAGACTGTTCGAGTTCTCGACGCGTTTGAGTTGAGCAACCAGATTTTTGCTGATCCAGCGCTATTCGGCTTCGTAGCCAATCAAAGCATCTGCCCTACGGGTGCGACCACGTGCGATGGGCATGTCTGGAGGGACCTCATCCACCCGACCTCCATGACCCATCGGATTCTGGCGGATCGTGCCCTCGCTGCGATCCCGGAGCCCAGTTCGGCGACCTTGATCGGTTTCGGGCTCATCGTCCTGGGGGCGGCCTCTCGTCGCGAATCGTCGCGAATCGTCGTGAATCGTCGGGGACGGCGCATTTCTTGATGAAGCGCCGAGCCCTCCAGTGAACTACCCCCGTACTTCGAGGATCCGAAGCATCGGACCGGCGGGCATGCGTGGCTCGTCGAGTACGATTTCCGCCTCGATCTGAAATCCGCCTTCTCCTTCGGCATCGATCAAAGTCTGCGTCACGTCGAAGGCGAGTTCACTACGGGCGTCGATCCGCGTCCAATGTCCGCGTCGTGCGTCCGGGTCGTGCCGCAGGTCGCCCTGCGCCTCGAACAGGGCTGTGAACTCCGCTTCGAAGCGAGCCGGGTCCCAGTCGAGATTTGCCACGCAGACGGAGGCCGCCTCGAAGTCGCGTTTAGAGAGCGCTTGCATCAACTGGTGCATCTCGGCTCGGACACGCGCGTTGAAGCTCTTCTGATCGAGCCGTCTCGGCGCGCGATCCGGAGTTGCCGCTTCGGCTAGCGCGGTCGGCTCCTTGGGATTGACCAGGTTCTCCCATTCTTCGACTAGGCTCGAATCGACTCGGGCGAGCATCGCGCGGAAGAAGGCGATGATCTCGAGGACTTCGTCGTTGCGCGCCGTTTCGGGAAGGTTGCGGGCTAGTGTCGAATGGACCTGGCTGAGATAGCGCAGCAGGACGCCTTCCATTCGCGCGACGCTGTAGCGACGGACGTAGTCTTCGAAGGAGAGGAATCCCTCCCAGATCTCTCGCGCAATCGATTTGGGTCGAACCGAGTCGTTCCCCGCCCACGGATGATGCGCTGAAAAAATGTCGAACGTCGAATACAGGAAATCGGCGTTTGGCTTGTCCCAGGTCACGTTCTCGAGCTTGGCCATGCGTTCCTCGTAGGGAACTCGTTCGGCCTTCAGCTGAGTGATCAGTTCCGATTTGCGTTGTTGAGTCTGTGCCATGAGCAGTGCTCGCGGATTCTCGAGGATCGCCTCGACGACGGAGAGAACGTCGAGCGCATAGTCCGGCGAGGCTGAGTCGAGCGCGGCAACCGCGTCGACGAGATAGAGCGAAAGGGTGTGATGAAGGCCGAAGTCGCGTTGGAGATCAGCATCGACGCGAGCGACCGGCGCCCTTCCGGCCCCCGTCTTCTCGATGCGCACGATGCCGCCGCGGCGAAGCGAGCGGAAGAGAACGGCCGCCTCACGTCTGAGTCGCTTCTTTCGGACTTTCGATTCAAAGCTGTCGTTGGCGAGCTCGATCAGTTCGCGGTATCCGGAGCCCGGTAGCGACTGGTCAGAGCCTCGCTGCAGTAGGGCGACGACGGCGCTGTGACTGAGCGAGAACTGCGAACGGAGTGTCTCCGGAGGCTTCTCGCATAGCTGTTCGAAGGTCTCGGAAGACCATGCCACGAAGCCGCGCGGGGGCAGTTTCTTCTTCTTTTCTTTCTTCTTTCCCGTTGCGCTGGCTCGGGCCGCAGCCCGAACATTGTCGATGACATGCTCGGGTGCCTGGCACACGACACTGCCGGCGATGTCGAAACCGCGACGACCCGCGCGTCCGGAGATCTGCTTGAAGTTTCGCACCGAGAGGATTCCGACCTTCTCTCCGTCGTACTTCGAGAGCTTCGTGAAGAGGACCGTTCGGATCGGGATATTCACGCCAACACCGAGGGTGTCGGTTCCGCAAATGACTTTGAGGAGACCGCGCTGTGCAAGCTGCTCCGTGAGCAGTCTATATTTTGGAAGGATGCCAGCGTGGTGGAGTCCGATGCCGAATCTGAGGAAGCGCTGGATGTCCTTGCCGTAGGGCGAGTCGAATCGGAAATCGCAGATCGCGTCTGTAATCGCGCGCTTTTCTTCTTTGGTGGTTATCTGTCCGCTCGTCAGCCCCTGCGCTTGTTCGGCCGCATCTCGCTGAGTGAAGTGGACCATGTAGATCGGCTCCTGGCCGGACGCCAGCAGGGACTCGACGGTCTCGACGACGGGCGTTTCGCGATAGCTGAAGTCGAGAGGCACCGGGCGCTCATCGCTATGCACATGCGCGACCTCGCGGCCGGTTTGCTCGCTGATTCGTTCTTCGATGACGGCCGTGTTTCCCAACGTTGCCGACATCAGGAGAAAGCGGCTATTGCGCAGGGTCAGCAGAGGGACCTGCCATGCCCATCCGCGATCTCGATCCGCGAAAAAATGGAACTCATCCATGATGACGTACGGCGCGTCCGTTTCGAGGCCCTGCCGCAGCGACATGTTGGCCAGAATCTCGGCTGTGCAGCAGATGATCGGAGCCGCCCAGTTGATCGCCGCGTCGCCTGTGAGCATGCCTACATTTTCTGCGCCGAACTCAGCGCAGAGCGCGAAAAATTTCTCGCTGGTGAGCGCCTTGATCGGCGCCGTATAGAAGGATCTCTTGCCCTCACAAAGCGCCTTGAAATGGAGCCCCAATGCGACCAGCGATTTTCCCGAACCCGTGGGCGTGCTGAGCACGACGTGGCGATTCGTCATCAACTCGAGCAATGCTTCTTCTTGGGCGTCGTAAAGAGTAAGGCCGGCGTCGCTACACCAGCGTGTGAAGCGATCGAGGATCGTTTCAGGATCGGAGATTCCACCAAGTGGGACCCAATCGATGAGTCGTCGATGGTTTTCTGCCATCAGGCTCGCACTTTCTGTAGCAGCGATCGGGTCATTACGAGCAGTCGTGCTGCGCCGGCGCGAAGCACAGGGAAGATCGTCGGCTCTGGGAGACTCGCGATCAAGCAGGTGATGTTGTCGGTCCCCCCCGCTCCATTCGCGGCGGCGATCAAAGCGGCCACGGTGGCCTCTGGCTCACGACCGGTGGCGGCCAGGCGATGAATCTCGTCGTCTTCGATCAGGCCGTGGAGACCATCAGAGCAGAGCAGATAGGTGTCACCGGGCAGCAATTGAATCGGTGACACCTCGATTTCGAGTTCGTCTCGAACGCCGAGTGCGCGGAGGATCTGATTGCGCCGGGGATCCTCGCGGGCCTGTCCCTGCGAAAGGATGCCCTCACGAACCAGCTTGGCGACCAACGAATGGTCTTCTGTGATTCCATCCATGTGTCCACCGCGGAACCGATAGAGTCGGCTGTCGCCGACATGTGCGGCGTGGGATCGTCCATTCTCGACCAATAGAAGACAGACTATCGTCGTTCCCATTCCATCGAGTGAGACGTCTTCGCGTGCTGCAGCGAGAATGTTCTGGTTGGCGCATGCGATGGCGCGCGTGAGTCGGGCTGCGGGGTCGTTGTCGCCCTCGCCGATGACTTTGCCGAGTGTCTCGACTGCAATTCGGCTCGCTACTTCGCCACCGCGATGACCGCCGAGTCCGTCAGCGACGACAAAAAGGGTTTCTCCTCGTTCCGATTGATGGAAATGCCCGAATGCATCCTGATTGATTCGACGCACGCTGCCGATGTGCGTAGCGCCTGCAATCCGGAGAAATCCGCCCGTCCAGGCCACGCTCTTTCGAGCGGTCGATTCGAGAGTCGGCACAGAAATCCTCGCGCGAAGGGCGGGCGGAGCCAGAAGCCAACCGGAGATGAGTCGTTTTGCACGCTGGCGGAGGCGGCCTTGGGTATGCTGCCGCGTTCTGGGCGGGCCGACCATGCTTTCGCGGAGGAAGTTGGGTGAAGCGAGCGGATAAAGCGGAGCGGATCCTGCGGATTCTGGATGACCTCTATCCGGAGCCGCCGATCCCGCTCGACCACACGGATCCTTTTACGTTGCTCGTCGCGGTGTTGCTGTCTGCCCAGACCACAGACGATCGCGTGAATCTGGTCACCCCGGGCCTTTTTGCGATGGCGCGTACACCGGCCGCAATGGCCAAATGTTCCGTGTCCGAGATTCTCGAGCAAATTCGTTCCTGTGGCCTCGCGCCGGGCAAAGCGAAGAACATCAAGGCGCTTTCGGAGATTCTCGTTCGTGAGCACGGCGGGATCGTCCCGGCGGACATGGACGCACTCGAGGCCCTACCCGGCGTCGGACACAAGACTGCGAGCGTCGTGCTCATTCAGGCCTTCGGTATTCCCGCGTTTCCGGTAGACACGCATATCCATCGACTGGGGGCGCGTTGGGGACTCTCGGATGGAAAGAACGTCGAGCAGACAGAGCGAGATCTGAAGGCGGTCTTCGCGCGCGAAGACTGGGCGCGTGTACATCTCTCGATGATCTACTTCGGTCGCGAGTATTGTCCTGCGCGCGGCCATGACCTCTCCACCTGCCCTGTATGTGGATGGGCGGCTTCGAAGAAGCGGATCGCCGAGGAGGCGCGCTCGGGCGGCGGCGGACCGGTTTCGCGCAAGGCCGTCGCTAAAAAGCGTCGCTGAGAATCGTGCTCAGGCCCGGCGGATCAGAACGATGCGTCCGAGCAACGCAGCCGGCGGAGCCTCGGATGGCTGCGTAATCTCGACTCGACGGCCGACGACCTGAACGAGTCGAATCCCCTCGTTTGTCTGGGCGAAGCCCTTGGCGCGAAGCAGATTCGCGCTGGATAACTTCGTTTCGATTTCAGCGCACGAGATTCCTTCTTCCGGATTCCACTCGCTCGTCTCGAATTGCTCATGGTGGTGAGGCGTCGATTCCGGCGCGGGACCGCGACGATCGAGTTCCCCGGCATCGGGTGGAAAGAGCAGATCCAGATCGAAATCGCCGCGCACCGCGCGTATGCACGGCGCCTCAGGTTCGATGGCGCGAAGACGGGCCTCGATCTTCGGCCATTCCGCTTCGGGGACGAGGTCCATTCTGTTCAGAACAAGCAGGTCCGCAGATTGGACCTGATCCTCAAAAGTCCCTTCGAGGTCACGGCCTTCGTAGAGTTGCTCGGCGTTGACGACGACGACAGCCATGTCATCTCCGATGAAGTCACAAGCCGGCTCTCGCCAGAAATTGAGCTGGGTGTCGTAGGGCAACGCGACACCCGAAGTCTCGATGACGAAACGATCCGGATCGACATCGCGTTGAAGCGCGACGAGGGTTTCGAGGAGATCATCACTGAGTTCGCAACAGACACAGCCGCCCTCGAGCTCGACGTACGCTTCGCCACTTTGTCCGAGAAGCGCACGATCGATTCCGAGTTCACCGAGCTCGTTCGAGATCAGCGCGATGCGAATTCCACGATCAGTTGCGTCTCGGAGGAGTCGCTGGACGACCGTCGTTTTCCCCGATCCGAGAAATCCGGACAGGACGAGCGCGGGGACGCGACGTGGTTTGTCGCTTCCTTCGGATCGTCCGGGAGTCTCTTGGGGCTCGATATCGTCCATTTCGCGCCTCCCCCTCTGCAAATACGGATCAGTGTATTCGTGCAGTTGAGATAGCACCTCTGGGCGGTTTCCAAACTCGTGTCGCGGGAGACCCGGCAAGGCGGGCTATCGTCGGTGCGCTTGAGTAATACCAGTGAGGAGGGCATGTTGGCGAATCGTGAATTTGATCTCTTTGTGATTGGGGCGGGATCTGGGGGTGTGCGTGCAGCGCGTTTCTCCGCCGCACGCGGTGCGCGTGTCGCCGTCGCCGAAGATCGCTATCTAGGTGGCACCTGCGTCAACGTTGGATGTATTCCCAAGAAACTCTTTGTTTACG
>JAQBEG010000266.1:0-7887 GCA_032123985.1 Deltaproteobacteria bacterium | reverse complement strand
GCTCCGAAACGCAGCTGCCGATCGGGACACAGCGGAGCCTTCGCCGCAGGGCGTGCCAGATCTGACTGATTCCGTTCGAATCATGGATCGAGGTGCGCTCAGCCGGTATGACCTTCAGCTCCGGCTCGACGAAATCGAGCTCAGATTGCTCTACCGATTCAAATTCCTGGCTTTCCGCATCCTCGACCTCGACCAGATCTTCGAAGGCAAGATCATCCTCGCGTGACGTCGATACGACGCAACTCATCTGATTGGCCATGCGGACGTTGTACGTCACGATGGCTCTCAGAACGCCAGGCAGGAAGCAAGCCGTTCCGAGTTCTTGTTTCTTGTCACGCAGCTCGCGCACCCGAGCAAAAACGTCGACCGAGTCGTCGACATTGGCCGCTTCGAAGAAGGCCAGCTCGTACTCCTCCGAGATCGCACCACACTCCGCGCCGATACGCTCGCAGAGTATCTGCATCGCCGGCGTCAGCTTAGCCGGATCTTAGGCGATCTTTCGGGTGCCAGAATCGTCGCTGGTCGAGAGGATCGTGACGACATACTCGATGGTCGCGCGCCGTCGCTCGAGGCCCTCTGCATCTTCGATCAATAGATCGAGAAGTCCGCAGATCTGCCTGCGGTGGCGGGGAATCCCGCGATCAGAGTGCGAAATCGGTGAGACCGCCCAGAAGCTTGATCAAGAATGCAAGGGTAAAGCTTTACACCGTGACACTCGGACGTGAAACTACGCTCAGTGGGTCTTTAGATCTCTTGAGGCGAACCTCATTCGAAGGGCGGACTCGATGCGTTGCGCATCAGCCGTAGCTCTCACCGGCAGGCTCGAAGCAACTCGAGAGGTTCCGGAATTTTGTCCGTCAACAACGAACGAGGATTCGTTCATAGCGGTCCATGCGTTTAGGATCTCGGCGAGGCGCCTCGTCCACCAGTTCGAGATTCGGCATTCGATCCATGATCAGCGAAATCGCGACCTCCCCCTCGAGCCTCGCCAGCGAAGCGCCAGAACAAAAATGTGCGCCGCGCCCAAAGGACAGATGACGATTCGGAGTGCGTGCGATATCGAAGCGTTCGGGGTCCGGAAACTGCTCGGGATCTCGATTGGCGGCGCCCAGCCCAAACCGGACGCGATCCCCACGACGAAGAGTCGTGCCACGCAATTCGAGAACCTCGGTCACCCAACGCGGCGTCGACGTGGACTGATCTGGATGATGAAAGCGAAGGATCTCTTCGAGCGCAGGCAGCATGAGTGACCGATCGTCCCGTAGCCGGGCGAACTGTTCGGGATGCTGAAGCAACAAGAAGAGTCCGCTCGAGACGAACCGCTCGGTCGTGGTACCCGCCGCAGTGAATATCGTGACGATTGCAGAAATCGACTCATCCGAGGTCAGCTGATCGCCGTCTTCTTCGGCCTGGACCAACGCGGAGATCAGATCGTCACGAGGATCGCTGCGACGCGCCTCGACCAGATCGCGAATGAACGCCACCTGCCAAGCCAACGCCGCAAGACCGCTCGCGTGTTGCTCCTCTCCATGTCCCGGAAGTCCGAGAAAAGCCGCGTTCTCGAAGGAGCGGCGAAAGCGATCTCTCTCGCTCGTCGGGATGCCGATCATTTCTGAGGCGACGATGATCGGAAGATGAAATCCAAATTCGGTGACGAGATCGAAGCGGCCCTTGGCCGCGGCGGCATCGAGGAGTTCGCTTGCAAGAGATTCGATTCTCGACCTTCGTGCGTCCAGCGCCGCACGCGAGAACGCGAGGTTCACGAGCGACCGAACGCGCATATGCTCGTCGCCATCCTTCATATTGAAGGATGACAAGATGAGTTTGCGATTGGCTCGATCTGAATCCGTTTCGGGAAAGGGCGAGTCTCCGAGGCCGCCGCGTCCCGGGCGCTTCGACCAGTCGCTGCTGAAGCGCGGGCTTCGAATCGCCTCCTTGACGTCGTCGTAGCGCGTTAGAAACCAGTAGCCGTGCCGGCTTCGATGAACCGGATCTTCTTCGCGCAGCCGCCGCAACGTGGGCGCCGGATCTTCCAGATAGTCGACACTCTGAAGATCGGGCTGGAAGGGCTCTTGCGGCATGGCGAAATCCTAACCGATCGATGTGACTTGCAAATCTCTTGAATTTTTTTTCTGCCTGCATCTCCTGCGTTTGCGAAGCAAAGTTGCTTACCCGTGACCGGCAGGAGGTGTGGCGATCGATGCGTGTAAGCGCTTCTGGAATACAATGCGCGAATGCGGCGTCGATTCGTCATAGCTATTGCCTTTCTATCGGTGAACCTCGTGGCCGGAAGTTGTGAGTTCCGCGCCTCGAGCAACAATTCGGCCCATCCACCCCCGCCGGTCAAGCCCGCGCCGACTCCCCCGACCCAACCAGGTGGGCTTCTCGTCAACATCAGCGTGGGCGATTCCGGTGCGGCCGCGCAAGGAAGCTTCGGGCAGGCCTCGATCGTCGAGGCCGCGCTCGCGACAAGCGTTCTGTCAATTCCTGAGCCCACTCCTGCGGCTACCCAGACGAGTGCCATCGAGTCCCCGCTAGTCAGGCCGCAATCGATGGAGTGGTTACCAGCGGTCGCCGTGAGCGAAGATGCGGCGTCGATTGGGAACCCGGTTCCCGAACCAACAGCAGCCTGGCTCTACGGCCTCGGATTGCTCTGCATCGCCGGGTGGAGTTCGAGGGCATACCCACGGCGATAGCGCGTGCCAGATGCGCCATCGGCTGACGGACGCGCCGCGAGGTAGCATATCGCCGAGTCAGCGAACGGCTCCAGCAGCGCGAACATGCATTCAATCTCCGAGATCTTCGACACGGTACTCGAGCAGGTCGACGAGCCCGAGCCCCGCATCGTCGGCCCCTGGCGAGAGCCCGCTCAGATGTTGGCGGATCAGGATGTGGGCGGACGCAGCTCGATCCATGATGAAGCCACCGCGAAGAAGGTCGGGTTCGTAGGCGGCCCCATCGAGGGTCCTACTCATTTCAGTCAATTCGTCCCCTTCGGACATGCCCTCTTCGGCGACGCGTTTCACGAGCGGGGCTGTATCTCCGCCCACTACTTGAGCCCTTGCGTCGAGGGTGATTCCGTACAGGCGTGGATCGAGCAAGCTCCGGACGGCAGCAACCCGGTGGCCTCTGGAATGATCAGGCGCGACGGCACCCCTGTCTTGTCGGCCACGCTCTCACTCGGCCCCGAACATCCCGAAACGGAACTCGACGCATTGCGGGCGCGGCTTCGTGCGCCCGGCCAGCTCGTCATCCTCCGCGACATGAAGGTCGGCATGAAAGGCGCCGAGATCGAGAGGGTCCAGATGAGCTTCGACCAGCATATGGGAAAGCTCTATCCCTTCACGCTCGAAGAGAAGCTCGCGGTCATCACCGAGCCCTGCGCCTACTACAACGACGAGGGCGGAGCCGCGTCGCCTTGGGGCCGACCGATCATCCCCTTCGAGATGCTCAGCGTGCTCACCCAGTACAGCACCGCCCTTGCGCGCTTTCCGGTTCGCCAACCGGCGGTCGGACTCTTCGCCAACCAGGAGATCCGGCTACTCGACGGTCCAATCTTCGTTGACGAGGAATATCTCCTCGAACGAGAGATCGTCAGTTTGAGCGAGAGCCGGCGGGTCGAGTCGTCCTGGGTTCTCACGTCTGTACGCGAGGCGAAGAGCCACAAGCTCGTTGCCACCGCGCTTCTGAATAGCGCGGTCCTGAAGGCGTCCTATCCAGAATATGACCGGGAGCTTGCGGAACTGACGTAGCGAAGCCACGCGAAACGCAGACCTCTGACAGCGTAGAATTTTGACAGCGTCGACCGCTCAGCCTCCGCTCATGGCCGCCAGTACGTTCGCGCGGCTCCCCAGCGTATGCGCGATCCCCGACAGCAACGCGAACACGCGCGACACCAATACGAAGTCACTCGGCACTTCGGCGATCGGGTCCTCCCGAATCGCGTCGAAGAGCTCATCCGTCATCTCTTCCGTGAACTCGCCTTCGAAACTCCCCGAACGACTTCGACTGACCATGCGTCGCGCGATCAGAAGGAAGGTCGACGAATCTCCGGTTTTCGAGCGGAATCCCAATTCATCGAAGGCGCGCAGCATCGCAGTTTCGTTGAAGGTCATGAGCGAAAACATCAACTCGAAGAGTCCCAGTCCAAACCCCTCCGGCAGCTCCTTCGAAAGTCCGAAGTCGAGTACGATGATCTTGCCCTCCTCGGTAACGAAAAGATTGCCAGGGTGAGGATCCGCTTGAAAAAAACCCGCAGCAAGGATCATGCGAACATAGACATGCATGAGGTCCTGGACGACATCAGCTGGATCTAGGCCCGCGGCTTCGATCTTCTCCTTGTCCGTGATTTTGATGCCGCTGATCAATTCCATGACCATGACGCGCTCGGTACTGAACTCGGGATAGGTCTCTGGGATCTTGACCTGGTCGTCTGATGCGAAGAGTTCGCGAACGCGCGCTCCAAATTCGGCTTCGCGCACGAAGTCGAGCTCATAGCCGATATGGCTCGTCAGCTCGGTGAGGAGCGGAAGCAGCTCGAGTGGCTGCCGATCGAAGAATTCGTAGATGCGGCAAACACGTCGCATGTTGGCCAGGTCCGTACGGATGATGTCTTCGATGTCGGGGTACTGAACCTTCACGGCGACTTCGCGCCCGTCGAGGAGTCGCGCGCGATGGACCTGGGCCAGGGATGCGGAAGCCAGCGGCGTTTGGTCGAATTCGCTGAAGACGGCGTCCATGGGCTTGGCGAGTTCGGTTTCGACGACGACTCGGATGACATCAAAGGGTTTCGGAGGAACCGCATCATGACATTGCTTTAGATGCGTGATGAACTCGGGCGGGAAGACGTCGGATCGAGTGGCGAGCGCCTGGCACATCTTGATCATGACGCCCCGCATGTCGAGAGCCAGTGCGAGCATGCGTTGGGCAGTCTTCTCGTGACGCGCGCTGAGTTCGTCGTTCGTTCGCGGGGGGCGCCCGGTCAGCTTGCGGACGAGACTGGGAATCTTGTACGACAGCCAGACGATCGCGGCTGTCCAGACGACCTTGATCGTGCGCCGCGCTCGGGTGGCGAGATTCACGCGGCCACGGTGCTTCGCGTCGAGACGAATCCGGTTTCTGTGGGTGGGGCCCACGCCACGTCGAGCGAGTCGAATTCTTCGAGCAGCGCCTTTGGGCTGGCGGCCACCTGCATCGCTTCGATTAGATTCGCGCGGAGGTCATCGCGCTGATCGCGCTGTCGTTCGCGGGTCATGGCGTGCAAAATCCGATGAAGAAACTCGTCGACGACGATCTTGCCCGAAATTTCCTCGCCGTCCACTGTCCGAATCGAGCGCGAGCGCGCTTCCGACAGCGCGGTGCGCAGATACTCGACGTGCGGCTTTTCGTCCTGTTTGATGAAGGAAACCATCCGGCCGGCGGCCTCGGGGTTGGCGGAGACTTCCGGATCGGAGAGCAATTCGATGCCCCAATCGAAGGTTCCCTCGGCGAAAATTTCGACGACCATGACCTGGGCCATGAAACCCAGCATGCGTTCGAGTTTCGGATCGATCTCAGGGAAAACCGGGCCGGTCTTCTCGCGTTTCTGTCGTCGCCCCATGATCCGCATCAATACATCGCCCGGAATCTTAGGATTCCCGAGCGCTTCGTCGCGGGCAGCTTCCCACATTTGCTTATGCCCACCCTCATCCTGGTAGCCGGATTCATCACGGGCGTGGGCTTCGAACAACCCCGATCGGAGGTGAGCGAGCGCCGTACCTTCGACGCCTCCGACAAAGAGCGCGTCGAGTTTGGGAACACGAACGTCGCGAATCATTGCGCCAAAACCTTCGACAATGGAAATGATCGTAAGCGCACGGACGATCGGCTCGCGAACCCCATGGCGCAACAGCAATCTGGACTGCGCAACGTTGGGATATTGCGGCGGCATCAGCTCGCGCGGAATGTCGATCAAATCGTGCTCGTGCTGTGCGAGCTGTCGTTTCCATGCGTTGATCGCCGGAGTGCGATGAAGAGTACGCGGCGAACGATAGAGGCCATCCTCGAGAAAGCCTCCATGGCAGCGGATCTCGTTGGCGATCAACGGCTCCGCATATGCGCCACTCGCCAGAATCTCTTCCTCGGTGTAGATCAGGCGTTCGGCGTCGGGCTCGCTGGCGATGTTCATCGGGATTCCTCCGTCCTACTCCGTCTCGGAGAGTAGCGTCGATTCGAAAACAGGCTGCTAACCAGCGAGTATGACGCCTGGCCAGGAAATTTTGGGAGCTCGCCTACCGAAGATCCGAAACGCCCGCTCGCCTCTTGATAGAAAACAAGAAGAACACGATCGACAGCGGCGATAAGACGTACAACCCGATTTGTCCAGGCGGCACGACTGGCAAGGGCTTCCACGAAAGCAGCACGACGCCGAGCAGCTCACCTGCAATCAAGAACACATAGGCGAGCGGGATCAGTCGGCGATACCGAAATATCACCAACCAAACCAATACCGCCTCGATCAGATGACCGATGCCGTACACACCAAAACTGTTGATGATGGCTTGAACCGCGCCCTCCGAGTAGGTCTCGAGGGGAATGCCCGCGATGATTCCGGAGCCGCCGTCCGGTGAGAAATAGTGGACACAGCCTCGAAACGTATTACGCAGCGCGATCAGGATCAGGAAGTAGAGCGCGAAGGGATGTCCGGCATAGTCGTTTCGCTTGGCGGGCAGAATCGTGGACCAATCAAACATGGCGTTGGCTCTCTCCTCTTGACAACGCGGGCATGCTTCGATTCATCTGCGCAGCTCTCGATACGCGCGTTGAATCTCCTGGGATTTCTCATGCGCAAGCTTTTGCAGTGCCTCGCCCAGATGAGCCACCTTGTCCGGATGGTATTCCCCCATCCGCGCCCTGTAGGCGGACTGAATTTCATCCGAGGACGCCGAATGCGTGACGCCGAGAACCTCGTAGGCATCGAAGGCGTTCGCGCTTGCCGGACCCGCTGGGGCACCTCGCCCCCCGTTCGCGCTCGATGCACCATGTGCGGCGTCTTGCCCGAACCCTGACGCGACATATTGCCGAATGTGGTTTCGATAGAACCACGCAAGCCACGCCACGATCATGACGTCATCGATCCGACCGGGGAGACCGAGAAAATCGGGAATCAGATCGAAGGGCACGATCAAGTAGACGAGCGCGGCTACAACCAGCCACTTCAACAGAGTCTTGGGGTCCGTTTTTTCAAACATCGCTTAACTTATTCATTTCCTCGACACCCGCTACGGCGCAAAGCTCGAACGTCCCACGACGGCCCAGCGACCCTCGCGACGCGCCACGATGTAGAGCGAGTCGAACTCGGCGCTCACGCTCCCGTCTTTGCGATAACGGGCGAAGCGAACGGCCACGTGGACCTTGTCTGGGCCTGACTGCACGACATCGCGTGAGAGCCATGCGCTGTGATCCCAATCAAATTGCTTCGCGAATTGCTCGAAATCGAATGAGGACATCATCTCCTCGGGCGTCGCATCGAGCCGGATCTTGCCGCCGGCGACGCGAACATGCGGAAAATGCAGCGTCGTCATCCAGACTTTCTCGTCGCGCGCGTTGAATGCCGCCATGAATTCATCGAGCACGCGCATGGCCTGCTGCGACGGGTCATTCGGCTGTGCGGATGACAGCCCGGGTGCCACCAACGCGGCGATCGCCAACATTGCAGTGAGAAACTTCATCGCAGGATCTCCTATTTCGCCTCGGCCTCATCAGCCTCGCGACCATAAGCTTAGGTTAGGGCGTCGACTCCCAATACACTTCCATGAGTTCACTCGCCCAGCTGGGCTGACGCACCTCAGTGCGTGGCAGGAACTCTCGCATCACCGGCTTGATATCGAGAACGGGAGTCTTGTCGAT
>JAQBEG010000265.1:0-3688 GCA_032123985.1 Deltaproteobacteria bacterium | reverse complement strand
GCTCGCAGGAGCTCGCGTAGCTCGCCCTCGGCAACCGGGCCGCGGCGCATCCGGAAGAGCGGATCGAGGGCCGAATGATGCTCGGTGATCAACGCCCACAGCGCGGCGACGCGATCGATCTCGTGTATGCGTGCGATTCGTACGCGTTCGGAATCGCTTTCGTCCCGCTTGGTCATCTCTGCCCCGTCATGATCGTTTTCGGCGGATCCCGCTGCGGAAAACTTTTTCCCAGTCACGTCGAGTCGCTGCACTCCCGGGGGAGTCTCTCCCGAAACGTGTTTTGTTTCAGAGATGGCAACCAGCCATGGCCGACGCGGAAGCCGACTCAATTCAGGAGCTTAAACCACGAGCTGCACTTCGCCTCGAGATCACCATCGAGAACTTGTGTTTGGCACGTAGCTTGCGCCATGCGGAACGGGGTAGTCTGCCCCAGTTGCGCTCAATACTGAACGTGATTGTCGTTGGATCTCATGTTGAAGCTCTGGATCGTTCATCGCAGCCCACGACAGCGTGGTTCATTCGCACGCCTGTGCGGGCTCGCCGAGGCGGACTTCGTCGCCGGCGCGCCAAACGCTGACGATTTCGTCGGATCTGCTGCTCCGGCAGCGATCCTGCTCGGACTAGATGGCGATTTCGAACTCGAGCTCGAATTCGCACATCGACATCTGACTCGATTGGCGCAGTCGCGCTGGCTGCTGGTCTGCCCTCCCGAGGACGGCAATGAAGCCCAGCGACTCTTCAGCACGGTCAAACCGGAAATCCTGGCAGTCCCGCCCACCGCAAGAATGTTGCGTGCGTTCATCGCAGACGCAGTTGCCCACCGGAGCGCGACGAGCCTTGCCGAGAGACAAAAACGACAGCGCGTCGCCGAGCGGTTCTCCGCGTGGCTCGGCGGCGTCGAAGTACCCGGCCTACTACGCGCGCTCGATCCATCCCTGGCAAGCCTGCCGCTGCTCGTTCGAGGCCAATCGGGCAGCGGGCGTTCGTTGCTGTGTCAATACGTAGAACTCTTTCGCGGGGCAACCGGCCACGTTCTGCGACTCCACGGACGAGATCTACGCGATCCCCAAGACATCGTCCGCCGGATCAGTGAGTTCGAGCGCGATGGCGGCGCTTCTGTGCGTTCGGTCTGGCTAGACGAGGTCGATCGCCTTTCGGTCTCTGCCCAGAATGCGCTCGCTGAGTGGATCGTTCACGGCTCGTCGGCCGCAGGCGTTGGCGCAACGGGACTTCGCTGGATCGCCACCGCGGGCTCAGCGGGATTGCGCGATCGCCTCGAACCAAGTCTCGAACACGCCTTCGCACCGCTACAGATCGAAGTGCCCGCGCTGACTGAGCATCCGGAGACGCTGGCTGCCTTTGCCGAGGAAGTGTCACGCGACTGGACGCGCTTGGTCGGTGGTGTGGCCCGACATTTCGCAGACAGCGCGCTCACGACTCTCCAGGCCTATCCATGGTCGGGCGATCGCGCCGAACTCGAAGCAGTCCTACGCACCAGCCTGGCCGCCTCGAGTCGTGAAGTGATCGAGGACGTGGATCTCCGATTCCCCTCGGATCCAGTGGCCTCTGGATCGAAACCGACCGATGAAACCGAGCCGATCGAGGCAGTCCAAGCGCTGATGGCGCTCCCCGACGTCCAGGCTGAAGACGAAGGCACCGAAGAGGAGACGCTCGAAAGCGCATTCTTCGATGAAGAACCGACGTCGACGGATTCCGCATCTCACGACGAAAGTATCAATCTCTCGGAGGCTTCCTTCGAACTCGCGAGTCAGCCGATGCCGACTTCGGAGGTCCCTCGACCCGAAGCCAATCATCGCTGGCGCCGGCTAGCGCGAAGCTTTTCACACGAGATCCGCAATCCGCTGGTCTCGATCCGGACCTTCGCTGAGCTTTTGCCCAAGCATTTCGACGACGAGACGTTCCGCACGCGTTTCACCGAGCTGGTGGGCAAAGACGTTGCCCATATCAGCGATGTCCTCACGCGCCTGTCGAACGTCGCGGAACAAGAGGCGCCCGAGGCTGAAGCCGTCGATGTGTCCGCCCTGATCGAGACGCTGCTCGAAGCACGCCGCGAACGAATCACGCGCGGCCGGCTGCTCGTTCTACGTGAGCTCGAACGCGACGCCCCGCTCGCCTGGGCCGATGCGAAAGGGCTTCAGATCGCGCTCGCCGGCCTGCTCGACCGGGCCCTCGAATCACTGCCTGAACGGGGCGACCTCTTCGTAGCGACCCGCCGTGTCGAGCGTGGCGCGGACGGCAAGCCAAGACTCCGGATTCTGCTACGCCATCACAACCCAAAGGCTGGCGCTCAGACGGAGGCCGCTCTTTCAGAGCTCGACCCGACCGCAAACATCCTCGAATATGTCCTCGCGGAAGCAGTCGTCGAAGCCAACGGGGGCAGCCTGACCATCGATGCGACGGATGCCAGGGAAACCCTCATCCTCGTCGACCTCCAGACGCCGACCGACGGGCCCTAAGTCAAACTCCCCGGCGTGGCCCGAAAGCCGAGTCGAGACGAGCGGACGGCACTCTTCCCTGTGCGACGAGCTTCGAATTCGCACCCAAACGGCGCGAAGGGTGTGGGCTCCGTGATAAGCTCGCGCGATGCCTCGCATTCTCGTCGTCGATGATGAGCCCGGTGTGCAGGAATCCCTGCGCATGTTGTTGAAATCCGAAGGCGACATCACGATCGCAGGGGACGCCGATGCGGCGCTGCGAGAGGTCACGCTCGCAACACCCGATCTCGTGCTGCTCGACCTCGTCATGCCTGGACGTAGCGGGCTCGAACTCCTGGCTGAGCTTTCAGAGCGTGGGATCCGGGCGCCCGTAATCGTGCTGACCGCGACCAATACCGTGAATGCAGCCGTCGAAGCGATGAAACGGGGTGCGTCAGACTTCATTACGAAGCCCTTCGAACTCGATGCGCTTCGGATCAAGGTCCGCAACCTGCTCGAAAAACGTGAACTCGAAGAAGAGGTCGAGCGGCTCCGAGACGAGGTTGAGGATCGTCAGCAATTTGGCGGTATGATTGGCCGCAGCGATGTTATGCGGTCCATTTTTCGCAACGTCGAACGAATCGCTAAATCAGAAGCGACTGTGCTCGTCTCGGGCGAAAGCGGAACCGGCAAGGAACTCGTCGCTCGCGCAATCCACGACCATTCCGGCCGTGCCGGGGGCGCGTTCGTCGCCGTCAACTGCGGTGCGATACCGCGTGAATTGATCGAAAGCGAGCTTTTCGGGCACGAAAAGGGCGCTTTCACGGGCGCGACCGATCGACGCATCGGGCGCATCGAATCCGCGAATGGAGGAACGCTCTTTCTCGACGAAATCGGAGAGCTCGATCCTGCGGTACAGGTGAAGCTCCTACGCGCTCTACAGGAACGGACCTTCGAGCGTGTGGGCTCGAGTACGACAATCACGGTCGATGTACGAATCGTGACAGCGACCAATCGCGACCTGGCGAAGGAAGTTGCCGCTGGAAATTTCAGAGAGGATCTCTACTACCGCGTGAACGTCGTGCCAGTCCAACTTCCTCCACTCCGTGAACGCCGCGAGGACATCCGACTGCTCGCACACACATTCCTCGAGCGCAGCGGAACCGAGAAGAAGTTGACGCCCGCGGCACTCGGCTCACTCGAGGGATACAACTGGCCGGGCAACGTCCGAGAACTCGAGAACGCGATCGAGC
>JAQBEG010000264.1:0-6866 GCA_032123985.1 Deltaproteobacteria bacterium | reverse complement strand
CTGCCTCGCCCCGTCGCGATGGCGATGCTCCGAGGGCTCGACGCAATCGCGCGTCAGTGGCCGACGCTCTCCGACGTGATCGTCGTAGTGGGTCGACCGCGCCTCGAGCGCTCTACGATCTCGGCGTAAATGTCGACTGTCGCCTTCGCGACACTCGGCCATGAAAGAGTCGAAGCGACCCGTTCCCGACCGCGCTTCGCCAGCAGGGCGCGAGTTTCAGGACTAGCCAACAGGCTTCGAATTGCGTCTGCGATCGATTCTGGATTGTCTGGCTCCGCCAGAACACCACCGCCGGTCTGCTCGATGACCTCGGGCAATGCTCCGGCCCGCGTCGCCACCACGGGCGTCCCGCAGGCCATGGCTTCGACCGCGGGCAGCCCAAAACCTTCGTAGCGAGACGGCACGACCACCACCGCAGCCCGCCGATAGAGCCCAACGAGATCCGCTGAGTTGACGCGGCCGGTGAGAAAAAGCCGATCGAGGACACCTGCCTCGCTTGCCCATTGGCGAACCTGATTCGCCGGACTGTCGTCATCGACGAGCGTGAGTGTCACATGGGAAGGTAAGTGCGCGAGGGTTTTGATCAGCGTCGTGATTCCTTTGTTCGGGTCTGCCGAACGTCCGACACAGAGCAGCTCCGTCTCGCTTTTCTTGACGGTCGGATCTGGCGAAAAAAGTTCGGTGTCGATGCCATTTCGGACATTGCGAATGCGATCTGGGCTAACTCTGAAATCTTGAGCGATTTGTCGTGCGCTCACTTCTGATGAGGTGAAGATGCATTCAAGGCGACGCGCGACGAAGGACTGCATCCCGATCGGATAGAACTTCATTGCGCCCAAGGCATCGCTGAAAGTCTGGGCGCGGACAAAGGACGCACGACGATCGACGCTGAGCGGATGATGCACGGTCGTGACAACGGGGAGGCCGAGTGCCTGAAGGCCGAGCAGGCCGTAACCGAGGCATTGGACATCGTGAACGAGATCGAAGCCTTGCCCATTGCGAAGATGCTGCGCGATGTGTCGAAAAGAGCGAACGCTGAACGCGAACGGTTCGGGCAGAAAGCCGAGTCGACTGGCGGCGAGTTCGTAGAAGTTGAGTGGGCGCAGCACCTGAAGGGGATCCTGCGCGGGAACGATCTGGTCCTTCTGGCCTAGAACCCATTTCGCCCAGAACTGGCGATTGGGAAGCTCATCGACCGACGCGAAAGGCATTGGATCGGGATAGGGCGGGCCTACGAGCACGTGGACCTGGTGTCCGAGTCGTGCCATCTCGCGTGCCAGAAACCAGAGATAGATCCCCTGGCCGCCAGAATTCATGTTGCCCCGGTAAGAGACATAGGCGATGCGCAGTGGCCGCGCCATTTCAGGCGGCCGCCGCTGACAGCGTCGATCCGACCGCAGGTTTTTCGCCGTAGAGGATGATGCTCTTTGGACAGACGTAGTTCAGGAGACCCTCGAGACCGGCTATCCATTTGGACGCCGTCGCTCGAATGAGGAATTCTCGATAGCCGCGCACGAGCCGGCTGTCGTCCGCATCGGGCAAATGCATCGCGGAGCGCAATACCCAGTACGGCGTATGAAATCCGTGTGCGAACCCGCAGCCGAGCGTGTCGAAGCCCGCGGCGGCGAGACCCTCCGCGAGATCTCGGGGTCGAAAGATTCGGATATGGCCGCCAGGGCTCTCGAAATACTCGTCGCCCAGGCGAAGGTAGAGATGTTCGCTGGTCGCGGTCGGGATTGTCACGGCAATGCGTGCTCCGGGCTTCGCGATGCGCGCTAGTTCCCGAACGGCCCCGCGATAATCATGAACGTGTTCCATGACCTCTGAGCAGATGATCCGGTCAAAACTCTCATCGGCGAAAGGGAGATGGAATGCATCGCCCTGCAGCATTACACCCATTCGATTCTGTTCTTCACCACGCTTGCGGAGGATCTTGGACGGGGTGCGGATCGAGTCGAAGTCGAGATCGAGCCCGACTACGGTCGCGCCGCGCGTCATCGCGCCGAAGCAGTGTCGACCTTCACCACAGCCCGCATCGAGGAGTCGATGCCCCGGCCTAACGTCAAGCCGCTCGAGATCGACGGTCAGCAGCATGAATCACCTCCTCGAAGACGTCGACGAGTTGTGCCGCCGCCTGGTCCCATTGAAAGATCCGTTGCACGCGCTCGCGGGCCGACTGTCCCATGCGCGCCGTCTCCTCTGGATCGCGCAGGATTGACCAGATCGCGTCGGCCATGGCTTGTGGATTGCGCTGAGGCACGAGTCGCCCACTCCGGCCATCGGTCCCGACGACTTCGGGCAGTGCCCCGGCCGCATTCGCGACCACTGAAAGTCCGCAAGCCATCGCCTCGCTCGCTGGGAATCCAAAGCCCTCGAAGAACGACGGGACGATGGCGACGGACACCGTCGAATACTGCGCGACAAGCTCCGAGACCGTCAGCATGCGATCGACGACCTTGACGCGGCCCTCGAGTCCATATTGCCTCGACAGTCGCGGCACCAGCCCATGGCTGGGGATCCGTCCGTCTACGATCTTCAGGGTCACGTGCTCCGGAAGCAGGGAGAGGGCCTCGAACATCGTGCCGATGCCCTTCTTGCGATCCTCCGTTCGGCCTACGAAAAGCAGATCGGCTTCTTTCGGCGTGTTCGGCATCGGACGGAATATCTCAGTGTCCGTGCCGTTGTAGACGACCGAGACGGCTTTTTCGGGGATCTTGAAATACTTCTCGATCGCGGCGCGCGAAGCTTGAGAGACCGTCACGATCTTGGCCAGTCGGGAGGCGACCGTTTCCTGCATGAGGAGCGGAAAGTAGAGTGTTCGGCTGACACGCTTTCGCAGTGAGGCGTCGATCGCGAAATCGGCCTCTCGGTCGATATGCAGCGGGTGATGAATCACCGAGACGACCGGGACGCCCATCGCTTGAATGCCCAGGAGTCCCCACGACAGGCTCTGGTTATCGAAGACGATATCGAAGCGATGGCGGCGCTGGATTTCGCCCCATTGGCGCATCAAGCGAATTCCGAACGTCTGCATCTCAGGGAAGACACCGAAGCGCGACACGCCTAGTTCCCAGATCGACATTGGCTTGAGCAATGAAAACGGAGCGGCCGGATCGAGCGCTTCGCGCGTCGTTTGTCCAAAGACGTTGTCGTTTGGAATCTCGTGCAAGGGGATCCCGTCGTCGAGATCGGGAAACGGTGGCCCGGCGAAGACGTGCACGTCGTGTCCGGCGCGTTTCCACTCTCGTGCCAGGTAGGAGGCATAGATGCCCTGGCCGCCGCAGAACATGTTGCCGCGATAGGTGAGAAGCGCGATGCGCACGAGCCGAATCTCCTTACGCCGCATCCTCGGTCGCGCGGCTCGTGCCGGCGACTTCGGGTCCATCGGTCGTGAGGATCTCAGGGCCGGAGTCGGTCTCCACTTGAATCGTCGCGATCGTGTAACCCACCCAGGCAACGAGGCTAAGGGCGAAGAGCGTCAGGATCGCAATCGGGATCGCGATCGCCCAATAGCTGCCGTTGAGGATTCCGATCAGAAAGAAGAGGCTGGCGAGGCCGGCGCCACCGCAGATGGCCCAACCCTGGGTGCGGGAGGTATCGTTCATATTTTCCTCGTGGAGATTTTGGATCGTGTTTCGAGACGAACTCGAAATGTCCAGATGCCCACTTCAGAGCCTGGACGATTGGAGCCCGGATGGCGAGCCCGAGACGGACCGCAGTATCGTGAATTCCCCTTGACTGTCAAGCAGTTGCCGGAGGAAGTCCATGTCTATGAGAAGATGCGCCAAGGATTTTTCGGGGTATGTCCGGAAAAGGACATCAGGCCGTCTTTGCCCGGATCCGAGGACCGCACCGTTCGAACGGTGCCTGAGACGCCCCAGCGGGCTGCCATCACCTTTGTAAGGCGATGACAGCCCGTCACTGTTGAGCGCAGTGCGCATCAAATCAGTGTGCTGAGCTTGTTCTCCAACGCGATGCGGTTGACCTCCGACCTCCTAGATGGAGGCGGCGGCACCAGCCCGTCGCTTGCTTGCACCCATGGCCGCGAGACCAAGGCCGATCAGCAGTGCCGAAGACGGTTCGGGAATCTGACCCGCAATGGCATTGAAGGTGATCGTGAGGTTCCCAAGGGCGGGAGTGGACGCAGTGATGACCTGCACATCGCCGATCCCGACGATCTGGTTGAGCAGACCGACATCAAACTGGGCAATCGCCGTTCCCGCAAACACCATATCTTCGAGGCCGTAAAACGGACCGTCGGCAAACCAGGTGAATCGCGGCACGCCGTCAAGATTGCTCTGAAGATTGAAGCCCGTCACATTGTGCGGGAGCGCCGGGGTCGTAAGGAGCGCACTACCACCGCTGTTGACTACGATATTGCCGAGTGGAGAGAAAGTGTTATCCGGCGCGAAAGCGATTTGCGTCTTGTTGTAGGGACCATCATAGAACGGTTGAGGGCTCGTCCAGTCATTTCCCTGCCAGTTGTTGAGTTGGCCGGAGAGTAGTGCCTGGCCGCCGAGGTAGGTCCCGGTGGCTGGCTGGCCTGTGTTGGCCAGCATGTCATAGGCGCCAGGCGTACCGAAAGCCGCCCCGCCTATCGTAGGAACTGAATAGCCGCCGCTGAACGTCCAGGTCGACGTGGGGGCGCCGGCAACTCCTGTCACATTGATATTGAGTTGGGCAGAAGCACTGCCGGTAACACCGAGGCAGAACGCCAAGGCCGCGGAGAATAAAAATACACGAGATGGAATAACAGAGAACAAGCGCAGCATCATCATCCCTCTTCCTGCCGTTGCCCTTCCCGAGGGCATCAGCATTACTTAGTTCTGGGAAGATATTGATGACGAAGACACACGTCTACGCCTGGACCCGACGCGGACGTCGACTCCCCTTCCCATAAGCATACTCACATGAATCAGTGGTAAAAAGCAACAAAAAAATTCGGCGATCGCGCAAAGCATGAAAAAAGACAGGCATTCACCTTCTGAGGATTCGATCTTTCGACGCTGCACAGGGTGTTGGCATCATGGGAGGAAATAGTGGAGGGCGAGGCCTGCGGCTGAGGCCGCACGACTCTCGGAGCACAGCTTTCTCGCCCCCGGCAGATCGGCCCCGAACGTCCTGGAATGGATGGAGTTCTGTCTGCCATGGGCTGCGGCGGCCGGTCCGGTCGGTAGGTTGACTGCCGGGGAATTGATCCATCGACGCGAATTCTCTGCGCGGCGACGCGCGAGCGTTCTGGCGTTCCCAGGGGCGTGCATCTGATCGGCTTCGACCTAAGCTCCGGCCATGTGGGTGGTGGGCCTGATGTCGGGCACTTCAGCGGATGCGGTCGATGCTGCGCTGGTCGAATGGCCGGCCGGCGCGGAGGCACGACCGTTTGAGTTGATCGCCTTCCGTGAGTTTCCGCATCCAGAATCGCTACAAAGCGAGATCCATCGTCTGGCGGCCGGCGAGCTCGAGTCGACCGAGATGCTGGAGGAGCTGATTCGCCTCGATCGTGTTTTGGCGGATTCATTCGCCGACGCCGTACACGCGCTGCTGGATGATGCGGGCATCCCGCTCGGTCGGGTGGACGGAATCGCTTCGCACGGACAGACCGTGGCGCACCATCCAGCCCGCGGCGGAAGTCTCCAGATTGGTTGTCCCGCGCGACTGGCGGAGCGCCTGCACCGGCCGGTGATCGCGGACTTTCGCAGACGCGATCTGGCGATGGACGGGGAGGGTGCGCCCCTGGCGCCCTTTTTTCATCACGCTGTATTTGCCGATACGACTGAAACACGCGGCGTGCTCAATCTTGGCGGCATCGCGAATCTGACCTGGCTGCCGGCTGGCGGACGGCCTGAAGACGTGATGGCCTTCGACGTCGGGCCGGCCAATACGCTTCTCGACGGCGTGGTTTCGCTCGCGACCGAAGGCCACGAGCGATTCGATCGAGACGGCGCACTCGCGCGTTCGGGAACGCCGGTGTCGGATTGGCTCGATGAACTGCTCGCCGATCCCTACCTGCGGCGGAGGCCGCCCAAATCGACTGGGCGCGAGCGTTACGGGCTGGCGGAGGCGCGGGATTGGCTAGCCCGGTCTCGGAGCGAGGGCGTTGAGCTCGCAGATCTTCTGGCCACGCTCGCCCACGCCTCGACGCGTGCGGTGGCGATGGCCTGGGAATCGATGACAGAAGGCACCGCCGTCGAAACGGGGGCGCGGCTCATCGTCGGGGGCGGCGGCGTGCGAAACGGGTTCGTAATGGACCTGCTGTCGGACGCGTTGAAGAATCTCGTCGTCGAAAGTATGGATGCGGTCGGTGTACCCGCAGACGCCGCCGAGGCGATGGCGTTCTCGTTGTTGGGGCGGAACACGCTGTGCGGAATTCCGAACCAGCTTCCACAATGTACGGGCGTCCAAGAGGCCCGGATCCTCGGTGTCGTTCATGGCGGAGAGTGGCGTTCGCCCGACTAGAGCTTGACGGTGAGCCCATCATCTGCGGTTTCGATCTCGACCTGTCCGCGTCGCTTGGCCATTTCTTCGCCGAGGTGCGTAAGGATGAGGCGCCCGCAATCGAAGTCGTCACGATGTTCACGTAGCTCGTCCAGGCTCAGATGGAAGTCGAGCAGTGCGCGATGCTGCGTGCACTCACAGATGAAGAGGTGGCTGCCGGCGACGTGCTCCGGTAGGCCGTCGAACCACCCGGTATCGCCAGAGTAGGCGATCCGGTCCGGGCCCAGAGCGACGCGATAGCCCTGTGGATTCGAATCAGGTTGGTGCTGCGTCGCAAAGGCTTCGATTTCGGCGGGGCCCGCGGAAAGAGATTCGTCGGCATGGATCTCTCGGTAGTGGATTGGAAAGGTCCACTCACGTCCATCGAGGTG
>JAQBEG010000263.1:0-5042 GCA_032123985.1 Deltaproteobacteria bacterium | reverse complement strand
CGCTCCTCGCGAAGCTGACGACGCGCGGGCGCGATCTCAAGGAGGCTTCGACACGCGCCGTTCGAGCGCTGGGCGAATTTCGCGTTCGCGGCGTCGAGACCAATCTGGCCTTTCTCAAGAAAGTGCTCGCTCATCCCAGATTCCTTGCTGGTGAATGCGATACGCATTTCATCGCAGAGACGCCCGAGTTGCTGCAATTCGAGGGCGATCGCGGCGTCGGGACACGGCTTCTTCAGTACCTGGGCGAGATCACCGTTAATGGCAAACCAAACGTCGAGCGGCTCAACCCCGATTCGTTCCACCGCGAGCCGCATATCCCCCAATTCGATCGCAAATCCGATCCGCCAGCCGGCACGAAGCAGCGCTTCGAGGAACTCGGGGCGGAGGGCTTCGTTGCCTGGATGGCGAATCACAAACCTGTGCTGATGACGGACACGACCTTCCGGGATGCCCATCAATCGCTGCTTGCAACCCGGCTTCGTACCCAGGACATGCTTGCGGTCGCGCCGGCATTGGCACGCGAGGCCTCGGAACTCTTCTCGCTCGAGATGTGGGGCGGCGCGACATTCGACGTGGCGATGCGGTTTCTCGACGAGGACCCGTGGGCGCGGCTCGATCGCCTTCGAACAGAGATCCCTAACATCCTCTTCCAGATGCTCCTGCGTGGCGCGAATGCGGTCGGCTACACGACCTATCCCGATAACGTCGTCCGCGAGTTCATCTTCGAAGCAAAGGATCGCGGGATCGATCTATTCCGAATCTTCGACTCGCTGAACTGGCCCGAGCAAATGCAGGTGGCCATCGATGCAGTTCGCGAGTCGGGGGGAATTGCCGAGGCGTCGATCTGTTATACGGGAGACATCCTCGACCCGTCCCGCGAGCGCTATCCACTCGAGTACTACGTAGAGCTGGCCAAGGACCTCGTGAATCGCGGTGCCCACCTCCTTGCGATCAAGGACATGGCGGGGCTTCTCAAGCCCTACGCCGCGGGCCGGTTGGTCGAGGTCTTGAAGCAAGAGGTCGGTGTCCCGATTCATCTCCATACCCACGACACGGCGGGCGTGCAGGCAGCGGCTTACCTGCGGGCGGTGGAGGCCGGTGTCGACGCGATCGATTGCGCGTTCGGGCCGCTCTCTGGATCGACGAGTCAACCCAATCTGCAGAGCGTGGTCGCGATGCTCGCCCAGTCACCCCGCGCCACAGACCTCAAGTTCGAGAAGTTGCTTCCCTTCGACGCCTACTGGGAGGCGGTGCGCGGTGAATACCGTGCCTTCGACAAGGGGCCCCGCTACGGAAGTGCCGAAGTCTACGAACACGAGATCCCGGGCGGTCAGTACACCAACCTCCGGGCCCAGGCGGTCTCTATGGGACTCGGAGAACGCTGGCGTGAGGTCACCCGGATGTACGCCGAGGTGAATCGCCTCTTCGGAGATGTCGTCAAAGTGACGCCGTCGTCGAAGGTCGTCGGAGACATGGCGCTCTATATGCTCTCGAACGGGCTGACCCCCCTCGGAGGTCATGGATCGCGGCCGCGACCTCACCTTCCCCGACAGCGTGATCGAGTATTTCGAGGGCCGCATCGGGCACCCGCCGGGCGGATTTCCCGAGCCGCTTCGGAGCTTCGTGCTCAAGGATCGGAAGCCGATCGACGGGCGTCCGGGCGCGGACCTGGAGATGGCTGACTTCGAGGCGACCAAGCTCTTGCTCACGTCCAAGCTCGAGCTAGAACCGACCCGCGCTGAATGCCTTGCATACCTGCTTTATCCGAAGGTCTATCTCGAGTTTCTCGAGGCTCGCAAAGCCCACGGTGCGAACGTTTCGGTACTACCGACGATGGCGTTCTTTCATGGCATGGCACTCGCCCAGGAACTCCATGTCGAGATCGAGCGCGGCCAGGGCCTCGTCATTCGGCTGGTGGCGATCGGCGATCCTGATGTCGAGGGCAAGCGTGCGATTTTCTTCGATTTGAACGGGCAGCCGCGACGAATCGTCGTCCATGATCGAACCCTCGGCATTCAGATCCAGCAGCGTGCCAAGGCCGATCCGGATGATCAACGACAGGTCGGGGCGCCTTTGCCCGGCCTCATCGCGTCGCACACTCATTCTGAAGGCGAGCACGTCGCTGCTGGCGAACGGCTCTGTGTGATCGAAGCAATGAAGATGGAGTCGAATGTGACGGCACCTATCGAAGGCCGAATTCAGAAGATCCATCTCGAGGCGGGTGAACAGGTCGAGACTGGAGATCTGCTCTTTTCCCTCGAGCCGAGCTGAGGCGGGGCGGTGGCTGGGCCGCTCGTCGCCCCGCGAAAACCATATGCGTGGTCGCACAAATTCAACCCGACTTTTTCGAAATGACGACTAAGAAGAGACCGTCGCCTCGACCTCTACTGCTTCGGAACATTCTGGACGAAAAAGTCAAACCCTGACCAGAACTCGTCGCGATTCCGCCAGGAATTTTCCTCGATCGATCTCTGGATCCATCGCACCCATTCGCATTTGTTCGGGTTCGGCTCTGCGGTATTTTGTCTTCACCTGTACCACGACGGTGCCAGAATTGACGTGACACAGGGTTTGCCGAAAAGTCCGCAATGCCAACTGGTTACAGAGAATGGTCTCGATTCGAGACGTATTGTATCGTAATGCCCGAACTGTCGACCGCGCACGGGCGCTTCGGGAGTCGAAAACCAGCAGGAGCAATGACGTCGATGGCCGAGTCGGGTCGAGCGAAGGAGAGCCGTAGCGGTGCGCCGGGCAGCACCGGCCGGCCGCGGAGCGAAGAAGCGCACCAGGCGATTCTGGATGCGACGCTCGAATTGCTCGTCGAGGTGGGATTTTCGGCGCTGACGGTCGAGGGCGTGGCCCAACGGGCAGGCGTCGGAAAGGCGACGATCTATCGCCGTTGGGCGTCGAAGCTGCCGCTCGTGGTCGAGGCATTTGGTCGATTGCCGGGCTTCGAGGAAGTCGACACCGGCAGTCTCGATGTCGATCTCAAGGAAACCCTGAAATCCTATCTGCATGTCTTTCATTCGACGTCGCTCGGCGCGGTCTTTCCCAGCCTGGCCGGCGAACGCTCGCATAACCCCGAGCTCTCGAAGCTCCTGGAACCCGTCACGAAAGGACGACGCGAGCCCTTCGTTCGCATCTTCGAACGCGCACGCGCCCGCGGAGAGATCGCAGACGACGTCGATCTCAACCTCGCCGCGGATCTGGTCGTCGGGCCGATCTCCGTCGCACTCTTTTTTCGTGGCCGCGCACCATCGCCGAAGATGGCAGGCTCGATCGTAGACCTGGCACTGTCCGGAATCTCGAAGCGCGACTAGCGGCGATGTCGCCTAGTGCGAGAAGCGTTCGCGAAGTTCGTTCTTCAAGATTTTTCCGGTCGCATTGCGCGGAAGCGACGGGACGATTTCGAGCTGTTCCGGAATCTTCTGAACCATGAGTTGCTGATCGAGTAGGAACGCATGCATCTCGTCGAGGCTGAGTGGATCGCTGGGATCCCGGCACGTGACGACCGCACAGCAACGCTCGCCAGTTCTCGCATCGGGCAATCCAATGACGGCCACGTCACGCACTTTGGGATGCTCGTAAACGAGATCCTCGACTTCCTTGGCGGAAATATTCTCACCCTTTCGAATGATCACGTCCTTCCGGCGACCCGTGATGACGACATAGCCGTCTTCGTCGAAATGGCCGAGATCCCCTGTGCGAAAATATCCGTTCTCGTCGAATGCATTCTCGTCGAGCGTCGAGTCGACATAACCCCGAAAGAGCTGGGGTGCGCGCACACGGAATTCACCGTCTTCGGAAACGCTTGCCAGATGACCATCGTCTCGAACGACGCGTAGGTCCACCTCCGGCAGGGACACGCGTCCTTCGGTGCCGGCCAGTTTTTCGTCGGGATCATCGATTCGACTCATGCTGAGGATGGGGGCCTCGGTCAGTCCATAGCCCGATAGGATCCCGGCCCCGCCCATCTCACGCTTGATGTCGCAGTGAAGCTGAGGTGGCTTCGGTGCACCGCCTCCCGGGAAAGCGCGGACGTCGGGAAAGAGCGGTCGTGCCTGCGATTCGCGATGGGACTTCAAGTAGGCCTCATGAAAGACCGTGCCCGCGGTCGCAAGCGTGACGCCATGTCGTTGCAGCGTCGGCATTGTCGTCGCATCGCCGAAATCTTCGATGAGGATCTGCGTGCAACCAGACGAAAGTCCGGCCTGAAGCCAGTTGATTCCGCCGATATGCGTGAAGGGGAACACGAAGGCGACGCGGTCGGTTGCATCGAGAGCCAGAGCAAGGCTCAGCCCTTTTGCCGCGGCCCATAGCGACGCGTCCGTATGCTGAACGCCCTTTGGATTGGAGGTCGTGCCCGACGTGTAGAAGAGCCAACGCACGGGTTGTTCGTCAGGTTCGAGGGCTGCTGGTGGGGAAGGGAGCGGACGGTCGCTGGCTTTGGGAAGGTCTTGATCGATGATGAGGGTCGTCATGCCGTCATGCTCGGCGGCAATCTCTGCGGCCATCTTCGAGTAGTCGAATCGACGCCATGTTGACGGCGTCACCAGCAACCGCGGGCGGCACTGTTCCGTAATGAAGCGAACCTCGCGTGCGCGGTAGATGGGCAGGATCGGATTCTGGATGACGTCCAGTCTTGTGAGCGCAGCCACGAGGATCATTGACTCGATGCGCGTGGGCAGCATCCACGACACGGTCTGGCCGGGACCGAGGCCCATGTCGGCGAGGCCCCGCGCGGTGCGAACGGCGGCCTCTCGGTACTCGCCGAACGTGATTTCCCGGTCGAGGGCATCGACGGCAAGGCGGTCGTCGGGCGTGGCAGCCGCTCGTGCTTCGATCAGTGGCCAGAGAGAAGCGGATTCGATCATTGGATTCCGGTCGACCCGGGCAAAGTCGGGGATTGCGCGAGGGGTCTTGCTTACGAGTCGTAGCGTATCGTAATATCTGAGCGCGCTCCAATGCTCGTCCATCGCAGTCGCGACTCGCGGCCCTCCTTCCGACGAACCCGTTTACGAAGGCCGCCGCCTACGCGCTCG
>JAQBEG010000262.1:0-3893 GCA_032123985.1 Deltaproteobacteria bacterium | reverse complement strand
GTTTCGCTTCGTGAATCCGGCCGCCGAATTACGCATCGCCGGCGGACGGGAAGTGCACCTGGGGAGCCTGGATCGCTCGTAGGCCCGAGTCGGGGTCCGAGAAGTGCGAGACATGCTCGTGGTCATCGAAGTCTGGGTGGTCAAAATAGGACATGGATCGGATTCTTTACTCGACTTCCACCGCCGTGGGGATCAACGACACAAACGCGACAGATCTGGTTGCACAACGCTTTCAGCCTGGCTTTTCGGTGAGGCGACAAGGATTCGCGGGCACGAACTCATCCGAGGTATCGAAGGTGGTAGCCCTTCGCGACGAGGCCGGCGCGCGTGCGGCAATCGAGGCTGGCACGCATATGCTCGACGTGCGTGCGAACCGTTCCAGGAGAGATTCCCAGGGCTACCGCGATCTCGGTCCCGTCGAGACCGTCGGCCAGTAGCTGGAGAACTTCGACCTCGCGTGGCGTGAGTGATTGGCAGTGCGTGGACGGCTGACCCAGTTCGGGGCGAAGGGTGGTGACGATCTGGTCACCCACTGGCTCGCAACGAAGCTCGAAAGCCCGCCCACGCAAGCCGATTGTATGAGCCTCAGCAGATGTATTTCGAGCTGCGCGTCGGTCCACGCAACCTTCCGAACAGGGTAGACGCTGCGCGTCGGGTACGTGGTGCATCAAGGACCAGCACGTGCTTGTTTCAGCGGAAGCCTCTGCCGATCCGAGCAGGGCGCGGGCTGCACGCGACTGCCCAACGACCTGACCGTCTCGCCGCGAAACGACGATACTGACTCCATCTCGATCCGCGTCTCGAATTCCGGTGTTCTCGTTCACCTGACCTCACCCCGATGAGCCTGGTGGCCCAACCGGGGCCAACAGGAATTCGGCGCACCTATCGGCGCACCTATCGGCGCACCTGCGTCTCTGCGCCTCAACGTAGCAGAGCGGGCGATGATCGGATGAACGGCGCCTGATGCTCAGTTCGGCAGAGCATCAGGCGCAGAGCGCTCTCTTCTGGGCTTGATCTAGGCGGGCAACCCGGCGACGACCTGATCTACGGGTGGGGCTGCAGCCATAACGCTGGCCGCATCCTTGCGTACGTGATCGTTCAGCATTTCTTGCTGCACCATCTCCTCCGTCACCGTCCCATTATCGAGGCATTCCCGTAGCAATCCGAAAAAGAAGTCCTCCTGGTTCTTGTCGGGATGCGACTTGTAGTGTCCAAGGAAGGAGTAGTCGCCGAAAACCTTGCGCCGCACGTACAGTAGCCAGCCGAGCGGTGGAAATGCGTCGAACTTGTCGGCCGGCACGAAATCGATCGGTAGTCCTGCCTTCCACGGCTGCGTCCATCGCTTGGTGGTATGCAGCATTCTGGTTCTCTTGTTCAGCACGTCCAGATCATTCCAGCTGTTTTCGAACAGGCCGATCGTGCCGCGATCCTCGTACATCAACGTGATCCATTTTTTGTAATCGCGATTGCCCTCGAACATTTCATTGAATTGCTGTTCGACATTCCAGTGCTTGAGCTTGGCGCAGTCCAGAAGCATGACGCTGGTCGCAAGCGGGCCATTGATGTCCCTGCTGGTGCGGCTACGTGGGCGGCACAGAATCGCCTTTCCCTGCATGTCGCACGACAGTAGGGCCCAGACGTCACTGACCGCGAAGACATCGGGATCGATCACGACGGCCCGCCCCTTGTAGTTCATCAGCTCCGGCGGCATGAATCGCAGCGGGGTGAAGGACTGCAGATCGTTCATTCGCCATTTACGCCGGACGCCGTTGCGAAGGAAGAGTTCATCTTCCTTGGCCAACAGGAAGGGATGATCCCTGGTCTCGATGAATTTGATATCGAACTTGTCGTTGTTCTTCGAAAAATGACGTAGAGATCGCTCGCCTACGTGCGCGCCAAGAATCTGTTTGTGATTGACATGGATGAACACGCAAGGCTTCGTTTCCCCGGGTTCTAGTTCATTGGTCACAAATTCTCTCCCACAGAGTTCTGATGTGAATGAGTCGATCGCTACCGCGATTTCTCAGGTGACAGGTTGGCGACGCGGCCATAGAATCGCATCGGTCGTTTGACAGATACCGGTATGAGAATGGTCGGTAAGAGATGCCATACTCTTTCTCAATAAAATAAATTGTGTGTAATTCAATTCAGCCATGTTTCCCACGGGAATTAGCATCCACCTCAGCTCGATCACGGAGAGGAGGACCTCAATCTCATGTCTTCGAAGGCTGGAAAATCCGTTCGGCGGTCGCTCGAGGTCGAGTTCTTTAGGATGCTCAATCGAGTCGTCGAGCCGGCCATTCGTGCCGGTCTGGGCTCGCCAAGACTCGTACCGAGTGGCTTCATTGTATTGGAAACCATCGGACGAAAGACCGGACGAGCGCGGCGGAGCCCGCTCGCCGCGACTCGATTTGGTGCGTACGTCATCGTCGCAACTTTTCGCGGCAAGAGTTCCCAGTGGGTTCTCAATCTGGCGGCTCAACCGCGCACGAGATATTGGCTCGGCGGGAAGTCTCGAGAGGCGCGCGCATTCGTGATGCACGAAGGCAAGCGATTTCGCGTCCCGAGTTCGCTTCCGCCTGGAATGCAACGCATCGTTCGAATTCTCGCGCCATATACCAGGGCGGGATGGGCGTTCGGCGTCCTTTCGCCGCGTTGAACGACGGCAGACGGACCCTCGAGCTGGGCCCACTGGACCAGGAAGATGATGTATTCTCCGCATTCGGAGGATTCTCGTTGACGATGAAACGATGCGAAGCGCTCATGACGGACATGATAGTAGGCGGTTCGGGTGTGGCCCGACGTTTGGTGAACGAGGCGGGCTCGCTATGACCCGCGAGAGTAGATCGCGAAGCATCCGGATCGACCGAGACGGCGCGACGTACAACGCCGGTGTCGAGATGGCGCGGGGGATTCGCCGGGTCGTACGAGACGAAGCCGAGGCGAACGAGCGCAAACGAACACTGAACAAGAACACCGTTGAAGCACTCTGGCAATCTGGTCTCATGCAGTACCAGAATCCGCGCGAGGCAGGCGGCGCAGAACCCTCTGTTCCCGAAATGCTCGAGATCTGGGAAGAACTGGCCTGGCAGGATGGATCGGTCGGCTGGATCGGAATCGCGAATCTTCCGTCGACCGCGTTTGCCGCCGCCTACCTTCCGGACGAAGGCTATGCGGAGGTCTTCACGGCAAACGACAACCGAGTGACGATGGGTGGTCAGTTTGCGCCGAACGGGCAGGGGGGCACGACCGACGGTGGCTATACTGTGTCGGGCAACTGGAATTTCGGTAGCGGGACCGGGCATAGCGAATATGTCGCCGCAGGCTTCATTCCGTTTCGAGAGGGTGCGCCCCTCATGCACGAAAACGGACTGCCGGACATGCGAGTCGCGATCGTTCCACGAAGCGATGTTCGATTCACGGACGGCTGGCACGTTACGGGGCTAAAGGCGACCGGGAGTTTCGACTACGAACTCAATGAGGTCTTCGTTCCCGAATATCGGACCTATCCGCTCTTTACGCGTGAACCAAAACGCGGCGGGGATGTCTTTCGCCTCGGAATCATGCCGATCACCGGCGCAGGCCACGGAGCCTGGGCACTCGGTGTTTCACGCAGCAGTCTCGATGATGTAGTGGCCCTTGCCGAATCAAAGCAGCGCATGGGCGATCCAGCGACACTCGCAAACAAGACGACTTTTCAGGCAGGACTGGCACATCACGAGGCGATGTGGCGCGCTGCCTGGAGTCTGCTTCGCGAAGCCAACGAAGAGGTTTGGGAACACATCGGGACCGGCGCCGACCTCAGCCTCACGATGAGGGCTGATCTTCGGATGGCCGCGACCTTCGCAACCGAGGCCAGCCGTGAGATCGTCCAATGGGTGCATCTCGCTGCC
>JAQBEG010000261.1:0-4548 GCA_032123985.1 Deltaproteobacteria bacterium | reverse complement strand
GCTCCTCGGTCCAGGCGATGCTCGCGGCGCGAGCTGCGAACGTCGCCGAAGAGGAAGACCGATTTCGCTTCGGGCTGATCGCGTCGAGCGATACCCACACCTCTCGAGCGGGCTCGGGCTACAAAGAATTCGCCCGTCTCGACATGACGGATGCGCGCCTGGCGCGACTCGATCTGACGACTGGATCGAAAACCCTTCCGAGCCACTCCGAACCCGTCGACGTCACCAATCAGGGGCCGACCGCCCAAGCCGAGCTCGGCCGCCTCGGTTCCTATTTTTACACCGGTGGCCTGGTCGCCGTGAACACGCACGGCCGAAGTCGCGACGGGATCTGGGACGCCTTGATGGAACGACGTGCATACGGCATGAGCGGCCCACGCATCCTTCTCTTCTTCGAACTCCTCGATTTCGACGGCGGCGACGAAATTGTCGCGAGGATGGGCTCGGAGGTCACGACGGCGACCAACCCTCGCTTCCGCGTTCGGGCCGCGGGTTCCTTCGAGCAGCTACCGGGCTGTCCGGTCGCATCGCTCGACGGTCTTTCGCCCGAGCGGCTGGAACAACTATGCCGCGGCGAGTGCGCGAACCCCGGCGACACTCGCCGGCCGATCACTCGAATCGAGGTCGTGCGAATCCGGCCCCAGAGTCAACTCGACGAGCCGCTCGATCTATTGATCGAGGATCCGTGGTTGACACTGCCCTGCCCCGACGACCCGGCAGGCTGCACTGTGCTCTTCGAGGACGAGTCATTCAGCACCGGCTCCCGGGACAGCGTGTACTATGTGCGACCCATCGAAGCGCCAGCGCACGCCATCAATGCGGGCGGCCTACGCTGCTTACGAAATGAACTGGGCGTCTGCATTCAGCCTCGACGCTGCGACGACGTCGCCGATTCCGACGAATGTTTCGCGGAGATCGAACCGCGCGCCTGGTCGTCTCCGATCTTCGTTGACTACCTCGAAGACCTTGGAGAGACTGAAGAAGATGCCGCAAGCGTTGATGATGGAGACGGAGGTGGAGACGAACGCGGCGCGTGAAGATCGCGCCGACTTTTCCGACACATCGACCCGACACGTATGAGCGTCTCTAGCGTCCCTTGAATTTAGGGTCGCGCTTCTTCATGAAGGCGACCATCGCTTCGCGGGCATCTTCGGTGGTTGCGTTCACGCTCTGCGCCATGCCCTCCGCGTCCATGGCTTCTGCGAGTCCGTAGCTGAAGGCGTTGTTGAGGAGTCGTTTGCTCTGCGCGAGCGCGATCGGGGGTCCGGCAGCGAGCCGCTTCGCCCAATCGTCGACGAAGAGATCGAGTTCGGCGTCCGCTACGACACGATTGACCAGGCCCATTCTCTCAGCCTCCTGCGCCGAGATGATGTCGGCGAACAGGGCCAGCTCCTTCGCGCGGTGCATTCCGACCAACCGTGGCAGCAGCCATGAACCACCGACATCGAGCGACAGACCGCGACGCGCGAATATTTCGGACAGCCGCGCGTCATCAGAGGCCACGATCAGATCGCAACCCAAGCCCAGGTTGAGCCCCGCGCCAACCGCAACACCGCGGATCTTCGCGATCGTCGGTTTCGGAACCTGGTGAAGCGCGAGACCGACTCCACCATAGAATTGCATGCTCGCAAGCATGTGCCGGTCGGGCCCACCCCCTGCGGTCAGATCAGCGCCGGCGCTGAAATTGCCACCGCCACCCGTCAGGACCAGAACGCGGTCCTCGACGCTCTCGGTCACCTCGCCGAATACCTCGAGTAGCTCGCAGAACATCATGTAGTCGATCGCGTTCTTCTTCTCGGGACGATTCATCGTCACGTTCACGATTCCATCTTTTCGCTCGACGATTAGCGTCTTCATCAAATGCGCTCAATGATGGTGGCTGTCCCCATCCCGCCGCCCGTGCACATCGTCACGAGGCCGGTCGTCTTGTCCTGCCGTTCGAGTTCGTCGAGCAAGGTTCCGATCAACATGCCGCCGGTTGCACCGATCGGATGGCCGAGCGCCATGGCGCCGCCGTTCACGTTGACTTTGTTCCAATCGACACCCGTGTCCTTCAAGAACTTCAAGACGACAGCCGCGAACGCTTCGTTCACTTCGAAGAGATCGATGTCGTCGAAGGTCATCCCCGCGTTCTCGATGCAACGAGTTGCCGCCGGTCCGGGCGCTGTCAGCATGATCACCGGCTCGGTGCCCGCAACCGCAGTCATCACGACTCGCGCGCGCGGTTTCATCCCGTGCGCCCTCGCATAGTCGGGCGAGGCGAGAAGAAGCGCGGAGGCGCCATCGACGACACCCGACGAGTTCCCCGCATGATGAACGTGATTGATCTCAGAAACGTTGGGATAAGCCAGACGCGCTGTCTCGTCGATGGTGCGTTCGGCGCCCTCCATCGTGTGTGCACCCATGGCCTGGAAGCTCGGCGAGAGCTCCGCGAGGCTTTCCAACGTCGTGCCTGGACGTGGGAACTCCTCGTGGTCGAGCGCGAGCGTGCCATCGTCGTGGTAGATCGGGATGAGCGCACGATCGAAGCGTCCATCCTTGATCGCGGCTGCAGCGCGGTTCTGGCTGTCGACACCGAGCTCGTCACATTGCGTGCGCGTAAAGCCTTCGGTCGTTGCAATAAGGTCTGCCGAGATGCCTTGCGGCACCATCTGATACTGGTCGCGAAGATGATTATTATTCGCCGTAAATCCGTCGACGTGCATCGGCGCGGGACGCGACATAGACTCCACACCGCCCGCAACCACTAGCTTTTGGAAGCCCGCACGAATGCCCATTGCGCCAAAATTAACAGCCTGCTGACCCGATCCGCAGAAACGATTGAGGGTCACGCCGGGCGCATCGAGAGACCAACCCGCATCGAGCGCGGCCATTCGGGCGATGTCCATCGAATGATCGCCACTTCCGGCACCACACCCCATGACGACGTCGTCCACCTCAGCAGTGTCGAATTGGTTTCGCTCCTGCAATCCGTTCAAAACCTGAGCGAGAATTCGCTGAGGGTGGACTTCATGCAGAGCGCCCGATTTCTTTCCCTTGCCTCGAGGTGAGCGAACGGCGTCGATGATCCAGGCTTCGTTTTCCATGGTGGCTTCCTCTGCTTTGACCGAAATGAGATTCGCTCGACTTTATCGTCGCGCCATGCTCTCGGCAATAAGTACGGATTTCGCGTCTTGCTTGGAGTCAGCGACCACTACTTCGTTCGCACACCAACACTCGCGACTCGAAGATCGGCCCGAGCAGCATCAGGTTGCGATATCCCGCGGCCACTGCAACGCCAGAAACTTCGTCTCACCGACTGAGATAGAGCGTCGACACCAACCATCTATCTTTGCGCTTGGCTCAAATCATCCCCAATCCGCCTCACGCAAATCGCGCAAAGCCGTGCGCAAATCACGCAGGGCTTTCGGAGGAACCAGCAACGCTGGATTGCAGGCTGTCAAGCAGATCCTCGGAACCAAGCTGACCGCCACCGTCCTTGCTTCGGCCCAAGGCGTACTCGGGACCCGTGATTTCGGGACCTTCACCCGGCGGCAAAGGCGGCGTGTAGTAGCCGAGCGCGTAGCTACCCATCGTGTACCCGAGCAGGTCCTGTAGTTCCGGATCGAGAGTTCTTGCGATCTCCGGGGGGCAGGAAAGATATTGGTTCTCTTCCTGTCGAAGCCAGCCGAGCGTGTAGGTCAGGTTCAGGCCGAGTCGCGCGTGGTCTGATCGATTCTCGCCGCCGCCGTGAAAGACGGAACCCGAATAGACGAGCACGGATCCACTCGGCATCACCGCCTGCTGAATCTCGTCGCAAGTGGCTTGACGATTGTCGGGCCAATCGACGCTACCGGGCACGACCTGGGTCGCCCCGTTCTCTTCCGTAAAGTCGGTGAGCGCCCAGATCGTATTGAATTGCGGCTCGACGTTCTTCAGGTGAGTCCCCCACGCCCAGCGGTCACGATGGATCTGTTGCGCGCCCTGGCCGGGACCGATGCAGATCACCTGGGAGAGATGCAACTGTATGCGCTCGCACCAGGGCGCCAGAAACTGCTTCGCGGAGGCGCATATCGTCGAATCCATCACGAGGTCGCGACAAGCTGGAGAACGCGCAACCAGCGCGCCGGTTCGCTTAGTCTTGCGTCCGGTGAAATCGTCTGTGCCCGGCTTCGTCGCATCGACATAGGGCATGATCTCCTCGATCGTCTGGCTGATTTGATCGCGGCTGATCACGTTCTCGAGAATCAGCGCTCCTTCGCTCTGAACGATGCTGACGATCTTGTCGGAATCGGCATGGGCGTCGAGTCGGGTGAGTTGCGTCATCGAATCTCTCTCCTTGTTGCTTGCAACACTGTCGACGTGTGCGGCCCCGAAGTCGGCCTGATTTGAATTTTGAGCTACTCAGAGCGCGGGAAGCTGATCCGTTAGTCCGAGCAGAACATTTGCGGAATCGATATAGGTCTTCTCGCTGATGAATGCATGCTGGGTCCCCGTGTACATGTCGCGGAATCCACGTTCGAGCCGGCTGCCCTCGCGAATGGCGGTGGTTCCGGCAGCGAGATGCAC
>JAQBEG010000260.1:0-3319 GCA_032123985.1 Deltaproteobacteria bacterium | reverse complement strand
CCCAGGCGATCACCCATTTGGGCGCGAGCATACGCCTATAGACGTCCAGCACGAGGGGCACCTGACGCCGCGTCAGCGTGCCCGCGACGATCAGCAGATCGGCAGAGCGACTGGACACTGCGGGCGGTCCCGTCCCGTACGCCTCGAAGAAATCTCCCCCCTGCGCCATCGACATCCCGCAGCACGAACTCGCCAGGCGCATCGGGGAAGGAGCGAGACCCGCCGCCCAATCGAGAGCTTGCTCGAGCCGAGTCGCCCGGATCCGGCTGACGGCCCGATCCACTTCACCCGATCTCGGCTGCAACGACGATTCCACTGGCCCCATCCCGTCCGACATCCGCCCCCTGTGGCTCCCGCCAGCCTCGAGATACGCGGCGAATCTACTAAAGGCATCGCGTTTCGGGCGCTGCCAGAATAGCCTCTCTGATATGCTTCGCGTGCGATCGATGGACCAACCATGCATGTAGACGAACGAATCGGAAAAATTCGCTCTTGGAGCATCCATCTCCTCACTGCCAGCGGCGCAGTGTTGGGATTTTTTGCGCTCATCTCGATTGCGTCCGGAAATTTCGGACACGCCACGCTGCTGATGCTGGCCTCGCTCGTCATCGACTCCGTCGATGGAACGCTCGCCCGCGCAGCGAAAGTTTCCGAGCACACTCCCAAGATCAACGGGCGGCGCCTCGACGATATCGTCGACTATCTCAATTTCGTGATCGTGCCGGTTTTCTTTCTCTGGGCGGCGGGCTGTGTGACGCATGTGATCTGGCTTGCCGGTCCAATCCTTGCGAGCGCTTTTGGTTTTTCCCGGGAAGACGCAAAGACCGAGGACAATTTCTTCCTGGGGTTTCCGTCGTATTGGAACATCCTCGCGATCTATCTTTGGTTGCTCGCCGTCGGTCCGGTGGTCGGAACGATCTGGGTAGTCACACTCTCGATAGCCGTTTTCGTCCCCATGAAATATCTCTATCCGAGCAAGGTTCTGCCGATGTCGCTGCGATTCTGGCTCGGCGTCGGTGCGATCATCTGGACCGGCGCTCTTGTCGCATGTGTCCAGTGGCCCGCAGCAACGGCGCCGCTCTTCGTCGTCGAAGTGTCGCTGATCTATCCGGCGTGGTACATGTGGCTATCGTTCACGAAGGGTGGCTTCAATCGAGACGTCGTTTCAGGTCCGGGATCCGGATCCAGCGCTTAGCGGTCGAAGCAGCGAAGTCGCTCAGATAACCGATTATCTTTTGTGTCGTTCATCGGCGCATTCACCCCTGGCAAAACGCCGCAGCCACCCCCGGACTCGAGAATTCGAAATCGCATGAACGAAAACACAGCCGCGCTTTCGCCGACCGGCGTCCTCCTCGTGAATCTGGGCACCCCTGACAGTCCGCGAACCGGCCCGGTTCGGCGCTACCTACGCGAGTTCCTGGGCGATCCCCGCGTGCTGACCCTGCCAGCGCCGTTGCGCTGGCTATTGCTGAATCTCGTCATTTTGCCAACGCGACCCCGGACCACTGCCGCCGCCTATCAGAAAATATGGCTGCCGGAGGGCTCGCCGCTACTCATCCATTCGAAGGCACTCGCTGAACAGGTCGCACAGATCCTGGGTCCAGATTTTCGGGTCGAACTCGCCATGCGTTATGGCCAGCCCTCGATCGAGGCGGGCATGAACGCGCTCGAGAACGCGGGCACGCACAAACTGATCGTGCTCCCACTTTTCCCACAGTACGCATCCGCAGTCACGGCGTCCGTAGCGGCGGAGGTTCTTCGATGCCTCGATCGGATGGGTGATACGCCACCGCTCGAAATCGTCGGCGCGTTCTACGACGAGCCCAACTTTTCCAGCAGCTGGGCGGCGATTGCCGGTCCCGGACTCTCCGAGTTCCAGGCCGATCATGTTCTCTTCAGCTTTCACGGTTTGCCGGAGGATCAGATCCGCGCAAGCGATCCCGTCGGCGATTTTTGCCTCGCGAACGCAGATTGCTGTGCGCGACCGGGGCCGACTCTTCGGCGCTGCTATCGAGCCCAGTGCTACGCGACGACCCGGATGCTCGTCGCCGCGCTCGATCTAGACGAAGCAACAACGAGCACGGCGTTTCAATCTCGGTTGGGACCGCGGCCCTGGATTCAACCCTTCACGGACATCGAACTCCCAAAACTCGCGGAGCAGGGAATCCGTCGCCTCGCTGTGTTCTGTCCGTCATTCGTCGCCGACAATCTCGAAACCCTGGAGGAGATCGGCATCCGACTGCGAGACCAATGGCTCGGGCTCGGTGGCGAGGCGCTCTGGCTGGCACCTTGCCCGAACGGGGACAGACGGTTTGCCGAAGCCGTCGCGGGTTGGATCAGGCGCCGAGCGCCCGAGCCGCATCGGTAAAGGCGCGAACGCCCTCGACCGGTGTATCGGGCAGACAACCGTGCCCGAGATTCAAGATATGACCGCGCGCGGGCGATGCAGCCTCGGCCATCTCGCGCACCATGACGAAGATCTTCTCGCGCGGCGCATGCAGCCAACACGGATCGAGATTGCCTTGAAGGCTGACCCGCTCGCCGTGTCGCTTGGCGATCTCTGAAAGTTCGACTCGCCAATCGAGCGAGATGACATCAACACCAGAATTCGCTGCCAGATCAACGATGTGTGAGCCATTCTGGACATATAAGATGAGAGGTGCAGGCGCGTCGGCGAGGGCCTGTGCGATCCGCAGGTGGGTCGGATGGACCCAGCGACGATAGGCTGCGGGATCGAGTAGTCCGGCCCAGGTATCGAAGAGCTGGACAGCCTCGGCGCCGGCATCAATCTGGGCGCGGAGGTAGTCGATCGTGAGGACGGTCAGTTTCTCGAGCAGCGCATCGACCTCGTTCGGACGCGTCTGCAGCATCGCTTTCAAGATCGAAAAATCCTTCGACCCACTCCCTTGAATGAGATAGGCCGCCAGCGTGAAGGGTGCGCCCGCAAATCCCAGCACTGGCACATCCCGCGCCGAAACTGCCTCGCGTAAACGGCCGAGAATCTCGAAGACAAAGGGTACGGTCTCGCGCGGATCGGGAACCGACAATGCCTCGATCTGCGATGCGTCCCGAATCGGCTTGTCGATCACGGGCCCGGGCGCAAAGTCGAGATCGATGCCCATACCCGGAATTGGCGTGAATATATCCTGAAAGAGAATCACCGCCTCCGAGCCAACCA
The DNA here is from genome assembly GCA_032123985.1 of Deltaproteobacteria bacterium. Taxonomy (GTDB): domain Bacteria; phylum Myxococcota_A; class UBA9160; order UBA9160; family UBA4427; genus UBA4427. The sequence continues at coordinate 141 of JAQBEG010000260.1, read as the reverse complement.
GATCGATCGGCTGCAGCGAGACCGTGACTGCGCGTTCCACGTCCGCACACATTTCGAGAAAGCTCACGCCCGATCGAACGGCTCGATATTCAGGCAAATAGCGGCCGGCCTGCCGCATCAACCATACGGGCGGACGATCGA
>JAQBEG010000259.1:0-3873 GCA_032123985.1 Deltaproteobacteria bacterium | reverse complement strand
GCCGGTCCGCTTGCCATCTGGCACTACCATGTATATACGAACGCCCGCTGTTGGGCGCGAGGCGGTCTGCTTTCTACGGGAATGTTCGCCCGCAACGGCGGGTGCATCACTGGTGGCGTCCCGATTCACCGCAGCCCCGAGATGGTCCACGTTTGGCTGATCGATCGTCCACGTGGACCATTCTCGACAGGAATGACGCTTCCCGAGGACGAACTGGCGGCGGGGCTGGCCAAACGCAAAGAATCAATCGGCTTCTGACGACGGCTGCAATATTCGTGGTGCGCGCCCCATCTGCTGCCTGGCCTCTAGAGATTTGCTAGGCCGCCCATTTTTGACTTGCCGTCACAGCTGCTCCACCAGTTCATTCATTCGATTCCAAATGGGATCGATGGCGTCTGCATTGGTTCGTCCACAGCGCACGACGATCGCATCCTTGTCGGGGGAAACGAGGATTCGCTGTCCGTCGTAGCCACTGGCCATGAACCAGCTCGTGTTCGGTCGTAGCCACCAGTGGGCTCCGTAGCCCTCATTGTCGTCCTGATAGGTAGGGGTGCGTGCGTAGTCGACCCAACCCCCCGGAAGAATTCGCTGGCCATTCCAAACTCCATCACGCAGGTAGAGATAGCCAAAACGGGCGAAATCTTGTGGAATTGCGAACAAGAACGATGAGCCTACGAAAGTTCCCGATGTATCGAACCGTGCTGTCGGTGTGCGCATGCCCAAGGGTCGGAATAGGTATTCCTCCATGAACGCGTTCATTCCGGTGGCGCCGTTTCCGACGATGTCGCGCAGTAGGCGACAGATGATGTTGGTGGTTCCGCTCGAGTAGGCCCAATGCTCACCGGGCGGATGAATCGCCGGTTTGTTCGCCGCGAAGGCACCCGTATCGTCGCGACCATCGGACATCAACATTGGGATGACGTCGGAAGTCTGACCGTCGACGTACTCCTCGTTGAACGCCAGTCCACTCGACATGCGTAGGAGCTGGTCCAACGTGATGTGGCGGCGCGGATCATCGATTCCTTGCCACTCAGGAACCGCAACTGGGTCGTAGAGGCCAATCTTACCTTGCGATACGAGAATTCCGACCAGCGCGTGGACGACACTCTTGGCCATCGACCAGGAGTACTGCAGGTAGATCGCGTTGGCCCCGGCATCATATCGCTCATAGATCAGCCTTCCCTGCTCGATGACGAGCAGGGCGTAGGTGTAGCCTTGGTGAGACTCCAAATTGAAGAGGGAGTCCGCCAGGGTATTAGTCGCTGGATTCGATTCACCCCGTGGCCATGATTCGGTCGGCCAGGGAAGCTCGGATGGATGGGCGGGAAGAGCTTGTAGATTTTCGGCGATCGATTTGGGCGCAAGAATGTTCGATGTTTGGGTCACGATGTCTCCTCTTGCCGGAAAGTGTCGGAGATGCGCAGAATCCGCGCCACAGGGGCCAGAGTCGGACTGAAGTCGCATTCTGGGGCCGACATTATCGACGAGTGCTACTACCATTCTGCTCTCAGATTTCGGCACTCTGCAAGCACCGCCCAGTATCCGATCAAGATGCTCCCGCCACGCTCGACATGATCCTGACTACCTGACTAAAGGAGTTCGTATGCCTTCCTTCTCGAACGGCTTTCTCAGTCGTTGTATACGATTCGCAAGTGCATTTTTCATGGTTGCACTCCTCGCCGGTATCGTAACGGCGATGGGTTGCGGACGGCCCAAGCCGTTACCGATCGCCGATGCGACATCGCTTAGAACAATCGGGCAAGGCGAGCTCGTGGGCTCCGTAGGCGAATACGGGAATCACGTGTGGCGCGGTATCCCTTACGCCGCGGCGCCCGTTGGCGATCTGCGATGGCGCGCACCGGCCGATCCAGCCGCGTGGTTGTCAATTCGGCAGGCGCTACAACAAGGCTCATTCTGCCCGCAATTTGCGAGTCGCTTCGGCGGCGTCCAGGGCGATGAGGGTGAGATTCTTGGCAGCGAAGATTGCCTCTTCCTGGATATTTTCGCCTCGCGTCGTGAGCCCCGTGACGTTCCAGTCGGTGAGGATCGTGTTCCAGTCCTCGTGTGGATCCACGGCGGGGGAAACGTGATCGGACACGCAGGGTTCTACGACGGGGGCAACATGGCCCAGACTCACGACGTGGTCGTAGTGGCGATCAATTACCGTCTCGGACCACTCGGATGGTTCCGCCACGCATCTCTTCGTGAAGGCGCGCCGAGCGCTGCTGACCGCTCCGGCAACTTCGGAACACTCGACATGATTCGCGCCCTGGAGTGGGTTCGCGACAACGTCGCTGCGTTTGGTGGGGATCCGAACAACGTAACGATCTTCGGCGAGTCAGCCGGAGGCGCGGATGTCTTCAGTCTATTGGTTTCGCCGCCGGCCAAGGGGCTCTTCCATCGTGCGATCGCCCAGAGCGGAGGCACGCACTTCTACGACGTCGAAACTGCGGAGAACCTAGTTGACGACGGTGGATCTGAAAGCAGTTCGAACGAAGTTCTGTTGTCACTTTTCCAACAGGACGAGATGGCGACCGACCGCGAGGCTGCAAAGACCAGGCTCGCGTCGATGTCGTCCAGCGAAATCGCTCGTTACCTCCGGAGTAAACCGGCTGAGGCGTTGCTCGACGTCTACGCGACCGACGCAACCGAGGAATTGATAGACCTTCCGCTGATCTTTCGAGAGGGAGATGTGGTTCCGGTCGAATTGGCGGTCGATCGCCTCGGCGGCGCGGAAACCTGGAACGTGGTTCCGGTGATTGCAGGCACGAATCGGGACGAGAACAAGCTCTTCATGTACGCCAATCCGAAGTTCGTGAAGAAGCGACTGGGTTTCCTCCCGCGCCTGCGCGATGAAGAGTTGTATAATCTCCAGGCGCGATATCGATCGCTGATGTGGAAGGCATCGGGATCGGATGAGCCAGCCGCCGCGATGCGCCTCACGAGCGATGCTGTCTGGTCATACCGCTTCGACTGGGATGAGGAGCCATCGATCCTGGGTGCAGATCTTTCCGTCATGCTAGGGGCCGCGCACGGCTTCGAGATTCCTTTCGTTTTTGGACATTTCGATCTTGGTGAAGCCGGCGACATCATCTTCGACGAAGAGAACCTCCCTGGCCGCGAAGATCTCTCTAGTGCCATGATGTCCTACTGGGCGGAGTTCGCGACGACAGGTGATCCGGGCCGTGGTCGCGATGGCTCACTTCCTCCGTGGTCTTCGTGGAATTCCGCGCAGAGAGCTGAAAAATTCATGATCCTGGAGACGGTCGGTGGGGGTGGCATGCGTATGTCCCCCGATAGCGTCACCCAGGTGGACGTGTTGGCGGCCGCCGAGAGAGATCCGGTGCTTGCTGAGCGTGAGGATCGGTGTGCGATCCTCGTACAGATCATTCAGTGGTCAGACGTGAAAGTTCCGATCGATTGCGAGGAGATCATTCCCCGCGTGGCCCGGGCCGAAAAAGACTGAATCAGCCCATTGGCTGTGATATGCGGTTCACTCGAAACGCTCAAGGAGTCGGTAATGATCCTTTTGAATCCGAACGATCCCGAACGCGCGGGCAACGATGCGCGCACCGCCGAGTTGATGCGGCAGACGATCGAATTTTTCGAGAACAAGGGGAAACGGAAGCTCGTTAGCGACTATTACGCGCGCAGCTGGTATTCCGATTTCCTCGAGTATGCAAAAGAACATCGATTGCTTGCGACGATGTGCACGCCGGCGGGCGAAGGCGCGGCCGATGCACGCTGGGACACGTGGCGCGTTTGCCAGTTCGCTGAAATTCTCGGCTTTTATGGTTTGCAGTTCTGGTACACCTGGCAGGTTTCGGTGCTCGGCCTTGGTCCGATCTGGATGAGTGATAACAAGGGCGTGCG
>JAQBEG010000258.1:0-6820 GCA_032123985.1 Deltaproteobacteria bacterium | reverse complement strand
TCGCATGACGCACCCACAGACGACGAACGAGGAAACCCCGGTTCATTCAACGAACGAGCCGGCCAGGTTGCACAGCGCGATCATCTCTATAGCCCCCGATGCCCCGGATACGCCCGAGCCATCGTCCAGCAATCCCGACGGCACTCTGCCGATTTCCGTGGACGCGAAGCTCATGGATCAGTCCGGTCGTCCACTTGGAGTCCGTGCACTTCGAACGCGCGCGCGCATTCTAGAGGCGACGATTTCACTTCTCAACGAGAAATCGCTACGCGAGCTTCGCGTCATCGATATCGCGCGTCGAATAGGCTCCTCGCCAGCCACCTTTTATCAGTACTTCAAAGATGTCAGGGACGTGGTCCTCGAACTCGCCACAGAGGTTTCAGAATCGATTCCGGATCTGGTCAAGGTCATCGATGGAGATTGGTCCGGCCGGGATGGATACGAACGAGGCTGCCGTCTCGCGAATCTCGTGATCGAATACTGGGAGGAGTACTCGGCAATCCTTCGCATTCGCAACAACGCGGCCGACGAAGGCGAAGGAGGCGACGAGGAGTTCGCGCAAATTCGGCTTCAGGCGATGATGCCAATGGTGATGGCGTTCGCGAAAATCATCTCCGCGAATTCGTCCCAGGACAGACCGTGTGTAGAAGACGCTTCGAATGGCGAATGGGCGGGCGGTCCGATTCATCCAATCTCCGCCTCGATGGCGATGGTCTCAGGGCTCGAGGCGATGGCCTTGCATGGCAGACGTTTCGAAAAGCGTTTTGCGCCGATGGGCGAGGGTCGCGAGGAGATCGTTCAAAGCATGGCGTCGATGATGCAGTTGGTGCTCACGGCGAAGCACTGAAGACGGATTCGTTGATCGTGACCGGCGTTTGAGTTCGAAGGTCGTCGAGATAGCGCCGAAGCGCTTGGTCGCCGCGCCGGCGTTTCAGGTCCTGCCGAACTAGTTCCGCGACGTCTTCGAACCTCGGGACAATCCGTGGTTCGCTGTCGACGAGGCCCACGAGGTAGAAGCCACTGCCGCTCTCGATCGGATCGCTCCAGGCACCCACATCGAGTCCTTCGAGTGTCTGCAGAATCATCGGCCCCACGTAATCGCGGACCTTACTCGGCGGCAGCATTCCATTTGGGAGCGGGGAGACCTGCGGATCGCCGAGTCGGCGTTCGATTTCGCTCGGGCTCTCACCGGCGCGAAGCGCCTCAATGGCCCGATCGGCGCGTTCCGCGGCACTGCCGTCCTGGCTAGTGTCGTCGCGACGAAGTGAAAAGAAGATCGTTCGCCCGTGCAGACGTCCAGGGCGCGAAAAGAAGTCGACGTTTTCTTCGAAATGCTTCGCTACTTCGAGATCATTCGCCTGATCGGCGTCCGCCTCGCCCACGATCGAATCCATCAACGCGGAGGTCAGCTCACCGCGGACTCGGCGATCGATGACGGCCAGTCCGAGCTCGAGCGCACGCTGAACTAGGAGTTCCTCGTCGATCATTCGGTCGAGGACTCGACGCCGTACGGAGTCGTCGATCGGTCCCCGCAGATCGCCTTCGACCCCAGCGAGGATTCGCTCGTAGTCGACTCGCCGGAGCATTCGATCGCCGACGAGGGCGGCGGTGTCCACCGAAAGCTGTCCCGGATCGGCTCTGTTCTCGAGCAGGCCGAAGGTAGCGAGCGCCAGTCCGATCGCAGCGCCCAGAAAGAGGAGCCACGGCTGGCGCACGACGACCGCGTTCTGTTTGGGAGCGGGGTCGCTCAGGGGGCTCTCCTCGATGACGCAGGGCCATGGATCGACGGGACGCCGAGCATAACCCAGCGCCCGAGAGGTCGAGCCCGACTCCGCAAACGCCTGGCTGCAATGCCATCATCAGCGTCTCGATCGACGCGAGGTTCGCGCGTCGCAGTCGTGAGAAGTAGATTACGTCCGAATCCATTCCCGCCGAGGAGCGCGTCATGCATCTGAACCTGGGATCCATTCTGCGTGCGAGTGCAAACGAGAAGCCCGACGCGACCGTTCTGCGCGCGGGGAATCTCGAGCTCAGCTTTGGCGAACTCGATCGGGCCGCGTGCGGCGTTGCGGCGAGCTTGCATGCACGCGGGATCGTACCGGGAGACAAGGTCGCACTCCTCGTCCCGAACGTCCCGGAATTCACGATCGCCTATTTCGGGATTCTCTACGCGGGCGCGACCGTCGTACCGATCAACGTCCTCGCGGCCGCACCCGAGGTCAGCTACTTCCTCGAGGACTCGGACGCACGCCTTCTGATCGTCCATCCTCTCTTCGAGGAGCCGGGTCGTTCGGGCGCAGCGCCCCTCTCCGTCCCCGTCATCATGGCTGCGGGTGACGAACAAGACACGATCGGCGCGATGGCCAAGACTGATCCAATCGATGGTCCCCACCCCACGTCACCCCAGGACACGGCAGTCATCCTCTACACGTCCGGCACGACCGGCAAGCCCAAGGGCGCCGAACTCACCCATTCCAACCTCCTGCTGAATTGTGCCGTGGTTGTGCCGAAGCTGATGCCGCCGTCCGCCGAGGGCCATCGCGCGCTGGCCACACTTCCGCTCTTTCATTCGTTCGGCCAGACTGTGATCCAGAACGCGATGATTGCGACGGGAGGGAGCATGACGCTGCTCGCTCGCTTTACGCCGGAGGAAACCTTCGAGCTGATCGAGCGGGATCGGCTCACGATCTTTGCGGGCGTTCCGACGATGTACTTCGCGCTCTTGCATCATCGAGGCGATCGCGCGCATGATATTTCGAGTCTCGAGATCTGCATGACGGGTGGTGCACCGATGCCCGTCGATGTCATGAATTCCTTCGAAGAGAAGTTCAATGTGGAGATTCTCGAGGGATTTGGTTTGTCCGAGACTTCGCCCGTCTCGAGCTTCAATGTACTCGGCAAGCCCCGCAAAGCGGGCTCGATCGGATACCCGGTATGGGGCGTTGAAATGTGCATCGTGGACGACGCGGACCAGCCGTTGCCCGACGACGAACGCGGCGAAATTTGTATTCGCGGACACAACATCATGAAGGGGTATCTCAATCGCCCCGATGCCACGCAGGAAACACTGCGGAGTGGCTGGTTTCATTCGGGCGATATCGGCTATCGAGATTCGGGCGGATGTTATTGGATCGTCGATCGGAAGAAGGACATGATTCTGCGCGGCGGCTTCAACGTCTATCCGCGCGAAGTCGAAGAAATCCTTTACGAACACGAAGAGGTCGTCGAGGCGGCCGTGATTGGTGTGCCCCATGAGAGCCACGGTGAAGAAGTAAAGGCGGTCGTGGCCCTCACTGTGGATGGGAAGGCGACGCCCGAGGATCTCCAGGCGTTCTGCAAGGAACGATTGGCCGCCTACAAATATCCTCGGTTCATCGAGATCGTGCCCGAGCTACCCAAAGGCCCGACCGGCAAGATCCTCAAGCGCGAACTCCGCGGCGATCGCTGATTTAGCGAGTCGCCCCTGGGGCAATCGGATTATTTTCGCGTTTTCTTCGCTGGATGTGACCGAAATTGTCACGTCCGACCCTCATAGTTTTGGACATCGGGCGTACTCGCCCCCCAAGACGCTGGCGCCCGGGGCCGCGTGGAGTGTCGCAACTGCCAATGCGATGGCGACCTAGACAGACGCAAAGCTGTGTCGACACTCCACGCGGCGCGTGACGTTTGCCGGGTTCGAGGGAACGCACAGATGAGTGAATAGATGAGTGAATAGATGGATGAATTGATGGCCCAAACGATGGGTCAATAAGTGCTCACTGGTTGGAGGGACATGAAATGAATCGAGTCAAATCGACGACCCAGATCAGCAAAGGAAGATCCCAGAACCGGTCGCAAGCAGGATTCACAAAAGCACCGCCGCCCGCTGCGCCATGCGCGCGAGGCCGCCGTGGCGAAAGCCTGGCCAGCCCGCGAGATCGACAGCGGCTGCGAGAACGAAACTCCGCAGAGCGTGAGCGCGTCGAGGGAATGCTGGCCAGCGTGCCCGTCCCGGTCGAGCGGCGCACCCATCAGCGAGAATCGTGTTCGGTTGATACAGAGCCCCATCTTCGCGCAGTGCAGCCTGTCGGATGCCCCGTCTGCGGGGATCGCAAGGTCGTGACCGACGAGGTGATGCACATAGGCACATTGCGAATCTCGGAATGCCTCCATTGCGAACATCGATGGACCCAGCGACCGAAGGGGCGTTGGATCGACCTCGGGTCGAGGATGAATCGTGCAGAGCGCCCGCGGGCGGTTCAGACGATCGGAATAGGAACGGCGTGATCTCGCCAGCGTGATACGTTGGCGGGATGCGGCTCATTCTCTATACGGGCAAGGGCGGCGTCGGGAAGACCACGACCGCTGCGGCGACCGCCGCATTGGCCGCACAGAGGGGCAGGCGAACGCTGATCGTGTCCGCGGACGCGGCCCATAGCCTGGGCGACGTCTTCGCCGAATCACTCGGCCCCGAGCCCCGTTGTTTGGCGGAGGGACTCGACGCGCTCGAGATCGACGCGCGACATGTCATCGAATCCCATTGGGGCCGCGTTCGCGCCTATCTCGTCGAATTGCTCCGCTATCAAGGGATCGACGAAGTCGTCGCCGATGAATTGGCACTGCTGCCCGGGGCGGACGAACTGGCGACCCTCGTTTGCGTTGAAAAATGGGCGTCGAGCGGCGACTACGATCTGATTGTCGTCGATTGCGCACCCACTGGCAGTACGCTCCGACTGGTCACGCTTCCCGAAGTCGCGCACAGTGGCCTCCGCTGGTTGTTGCGTTTACAGCGAGTCGCCGCCCACATCATCGAACCGATTGCGCGCGGACTCGTAGGGGCGCCACTCCCCTCGGCTGAAGTTTTCGCCGAAGCCGATCGCCTTTTCTACAAAACACTACATCTCTTGCGCGATCGCCTGCTTTCTTCACAGACGAGCGTACGAATCGTGGTTACGCCCGAGTCGATGGTGATCGACGAAGCACGGCGGTCGTTTTCGGATTTGTGTCTATTCCAACTTGCGAGCGACGCCGTCATCATGAACCGAATGTTGCCCGATGAGGCGCTGCGAGAGGAATTCTTCCGCGAATGGGGGCGCACACAGATCGAGCGATTGCGCGAGGTCGAAGCTGCGTTTGCGCCGATGGCCTGTCTGACTGCGCCGCTTCAGGCGGATGAAGTGCGCGGCGTCCGCGCGCTCGTCGAGCATGGCGAGATGCTATTCGGGGACCTGGATCCCGCCGCACAACTCGGCGAGGCGCTGCGAATGCGTTTCGAACAGGATGAGGAGGGCACACGAGTTCGCCTTCCGCTTCCCGGGCTCGACCCGGAAAAAATCGAGGTTTCGCGCGTCGAAGACGAGCTCGTGGTGGGCGTCGCGGGTCGGCGTCGAAAGATCGCGCTGCCGGTCGGATTTGCAAAGCTCGAGGTCGATCGAGTCGCCTACCGTGAGGACCAGCTCGTGGTGTCTTTCAGCGCAGCGGTCCCGAATCCCGAAGTCGTGCCGGAAGAGACGTCGTGAGGGTACTCCTCTATACCGGCAAGGGCGGCGTTGGGAAGACGACGATCGCCCTCGCGTCGGCTCTGGGTGCAGCGAAGCACGGCCATCGCGTATGCGTGCTCTCGAGCGATCCGGCGCACAGCCTGGCCGATGCGCTAGGGCAGCCAGTCGGTCCCCATCCCCGGTGCATTGCCCCGAACGTCTACGCCCGTGAGATCCACGCGCAGCTCGAACTCGATGGTGCATGGGCAAGCATTCAGGCCTGGTTGCGCGAGCTGCTTCGCGACGAGGCCGACTCGCTCGTGGCGGAAGAATTGCTGGCCTTTCCGGGGATCGAGGAACTCGTCGCCTTGCGGGCGGTTCGCGAGGTCGAGCAGACGGGAGATTTTGACGTCTGCATCGTCGACTGTGCACCAACGGGTTCAACGATGCGGATGCTGCGCTTTCCCGACGCGCTTCGAATTTTCATGGAACACTTTTTCGAGTTCGAACGGAAGGGCGCGCGCCTGCTTCGGCCGCTCATGCGCGGATTCGATGCTGGTCGACTCATCCCGCGTGAGGAGTTCTTCGACGCTTTCGAACGGCTCTACGAGGAGATCGACGATGTCCGGCAGATTCTGCTCGACAGCGATCGTACGAGTGCGCGCCTCGTTGTCAATCCGATGCGCGTCGTCGTAGAAGAGACTCGAAGATCGTTTGCGTATCTTTCGCTCTATGGGATCGCGACCGATGCGGTGCTCGTGAATCGCGTCATGCCCGAATCGGTGGGCGGTGGTTATTTCAGTCGCTGGCTCGAAATCGAACGCGAGGAACTGGAAGCGATCGAACGGAGCTTTCCGGTCCCGATCAGGCGGGTTTCGCTGCGTCCGAAGGAAGTGATCGGAACGCAAGCGCTCGAGGCGCTGGCGCTCGATCTCTTTGGAGAGGACGATCCAGCAGCGCGCTTCGCGACAGGGCGTCCGATTCGGATTCGACGAGGTGGCGGCCGAACGCGAATGGAGATCGATCTTCCGGGAGTCGCCAAGGAGGAGATCGAGGTTTTCGCAAAGGGCTCGGATCTGTATTTGCGAGTCCGCGACGGACGCCGTTCGATCAGCTTGCCGGAATCCTTGATCGGTCGACCGATCGAAAAGGTTCGCCTGCGCGAGCCCGTCCTGGAGATCATTTTTGGAGGCATCTGAGGGCTCGCGACAGGACGCGTTGCTCAGCCATCCTCGGGTCCATTCGAGTCGCACGGAGCTTCCGGATCGAGAGTTCAGCCGGATCGTGAGCCTTGTGCCGAGTCTTTCCGAGGCGTTCGTGGTGCTCGGTCTGGGCGATCGCCTCGTCGGCGTCACCGAATA
>JAQBEG010000257.1:0-3375 GCA_032123985.1 Deltaproteobacteria bacterium | reverse complement strand
CGATCGGTCGAGGTGCTCTTGATCGAGCGAGCCGAGCGAGAAGGCGATCCCTGGTCCGGACACATGGCTTTTCCTGGCGGTCGTCTGGAACAAGGCGACGCGTCGACGCGCAGCACCGCGCGGCGCGAGACCTTTGAGGAGGTCGGCGTCGAGTTGGCCGACGCCGAATACCTTGGTCAGCTCGACGACATCGTAGGAAATCCTCGCACCCGTCCGACGCTCGTGGTCGAGGCCCATGCATTCTTCTTGACAGAGAATCAGGGATTCGAGCTCGAGCCAGAGGAAGTCCAGGCTGCCTTTTGGTTTCCGCTTGCCGACATGCTCCTCGAATCGCGCTCCGTCGAGTTCACGGCTCCCCATAGCCCGGAGATGCGATACCCGGGTATTCTCGTTGGCGTTCCCGATCGACATGTCGTCTGGGGTCTGACCTACCGTTTTCTCGAGAACCTGTTGAACGTGCTCGGTCATAGTTTTCCGGCCGCATCGTCTCGCTCATGATCACGCCGTTCATGACCAGAACATTGCAGGACCGGGAGAGGCGGATAGCGACTGAAGGTGTCGTCGCCGTCCGCTCGTGCGCAGCGGAAGAAGACCTTACCCCGCTTCGTTCCCTGTTCGACCAGAAACCGACAATCCACGCAGAGTCCGACACGCTCACGCGTCACAACCGAAATATCTTGATCGCTCGCCATCCGGACAGTCTACAATTCACCGGCCATGTCTGATGCTTTCGAACGTTTGACCGCTCGCCTCGATCCAATCCTTGATCGTGTCGACCGGCTTCTCCACCAATGGGTAGGGAAGTCTCCGAACGCCGAAATGCTCGAGACGTTCCAGGCCTTTCGCTGGCGTACCGGTCGCGGTGTAGGCCGGCTCGATCCAATCGTCGCCGTTGCCGCGTTCGACCTCGAAGACTTGATCGGTGTCGATCGGTCGGTCGAAGCCCTCGATCGGAATACGCGGCAGCTCCTCGCCGGACTTCCCTTCAATGACGTTCTGCTTCACGGTGAACGGGGAACGGGGAAATCCTCCGCCGTTCGGGGGTTGCTCTCTCGTTATTTCGAGGAAGGGCTGAGAGTAGTTGAGGTCGATCGCAACGATTTGGCTGAGCTGCCACTGCTACTGAGCGCCCTGCGTGAGGGCACCGCCGCAGTTCCCAATCGCTATTCATTTCTCGTGTTCTGCGACGACCTTTCGTTCGGTTCATCCGAGCTCGGCTTTCGCGAACTCAAGGCCGCTCTCGAAGGGGGCATCGAGGCTCGGCCCCTTCGTGTTTGCGTCATCGCTACGAGCAACCGACGTCACCTCCTACCCGAAACGATGGAGGAAAATCGCCAGGCTCGCGTCGATGGGACAGGGCAGCTTCACCTCGGCGAGGTGCTCGAAGAAAAGCTCGCATTGGCCGACCGTTTCGGGCTCGTACTCGGCTTTTATGCCTGCAATCAAGCGACGTATCTCGAGATCGTCGTGCATTGGCTTCGGGATGCAGACCTGGCGCCGCTCGATGAACTCGCCCGTGAAGCAGCCCTCCGATTTGCGCTGGAAAGAGGCGGACGGTCGGGTCGAATCGCTCGGCAGTTCGCCAACGAATGGATTGGGCGGACGCGACTCGCTGAGACTCCGAAATCGGGACGCTAGGCCGCCCTAAATGATGAAGAGTTCGCGGCCCACCTTGGAGAGGGCGCCCAGGGCCTGGTCGAGCTGTTCACGAGTGTGGGTCGCCATGTAGGATGTGCGGATCATCGACTGTCCAGCTGGTACAGCGGGAGTCATCACCGGATTCACGAAGACGCCCTCTTCCTGAAGGCGTTTGGCCATCTGGAACGTCGCTGCATCTTCTCCGACCAGTAGCGAAATGATCGGTGACTGCGAGCCGCAGGTCTCGAATCCGAGGCCCTCTAACTCGGCACGCATGTAGTTCGCATTCTCCCAGAGACGGTCGCGACGTTCCGGCTCGGATTCGATGATGTCCAGGGCGGCTTCAACGGCAGCGACCGCACCGGGCGGGATCGCGGCAGTGAAAATCTGGGCGCGTGCGTTGTGTTTGATGTAGTCGATGACTTTGAAAGAGCCAGCAATGAATCCACCGACAGTGGCCAGCGATTTCGAGAAAGTGCCCATCACGAGATCGACGTCGTCCTCAACCCCGAAATGTTCGGCTACGCCACGGCCGTTCTGCCCAAAGACGCCGAGACTGTGGGCTTCATCGACAAAGAGACGTGCACCGTATTTCTTCTTTTGGGTGACGATGTCGGCCAGCGGGGCGATGTCCCCTTCCATCGAGTAAACGCCTTCCACTGCGATCAGCTTTCCCTTGTCGGGTCCAATTAGGCTGAGCTTTTTCTCGAGGTCAGCGGCGTCGTTGTGACGGAACTTCAATTGTTTGGCAAAGCTAAGGCGGATGCCGTCGAGGATAGAGGCATGGTCCATCGCATCGACTAACGCCACGTCATGGCGACCGAGAAGACAGGACAGGACGCCTACGTTGACGCCATAGCCAGTCGAGAAGACAAGAGAGGACTCGCGCTTCATGAACTTCGCGAGGCGCTCTTCGAGATGAACATGCACGTCGAGTGTGCCGTTCAATAATCGAGATCCGGCGCATCCGGTTCCATATTTTTGCGTCGCACGAATCGCAGCTTCTTTGACTTTGGGATGGCTGGTGAGTCCGAGGTAGTTCATCGACCCCAACATCACGACCTTCTGGCCATTCATCGTCACGACCGGATCCTGGGGTGATTCGATCTCGCGATACATGAGGTAGTAGCCCGCCTCGCGAGCGTCGCTTACGCGCGTGAAATCGTTGCATTTCTGGAAAACGTCCACGATCGATCCTCCCCGGTTCGGCCTTGAGGGTGGAGTGCCCCCAGGTTCATTCCTCGTTCGAGGAATACTTCGACCTTTCGGTGGGTGGTTGGCTCGAATGCTGAAGTTTCAGCCTGTCCTGCAAGGGGGCTAGACATTCGGACTCGATGAGGGGAGCGCTAGATTACCTCAATGGTTCTTAGCCTGTCATGCGGTCAACAATCTGTTACGGGTCTTTTTCACCTCATTAAGTCGATAATAATTGTTTGATTGTCGGTCGAACCAGCCGATCACTCGACCGCGTCCTGTAGAGTCTGCGCCTGTCGATCGATTTTTCCGTTATGAGTGTCTTCGACCCGCGGGGTTATGCGGAGACGAAGTTTGCCGGGGATTGTTGGAGGCGTGTTGAGCCAGCGAGCATCGATGGGGGCCCTCCGAGCGTCGACCGTCATGCTGGGATTCGTCGTGGTCCTTCTGGGCCTATCGATTTGTCTCGCAGCACCGTCTTTTGCAGATATTGCGGACGATGGGCCAGAGCCGCTTTTCGACGATCTTTTTGATGAAGACTTC
>JAQBEG010000256.1:0-3340 GCA_032123985.1 Deltaproteobacteria bacterium | reverse complement strand
TGCAGCGGGCACCCACGAAGATGCCACAGGAGAAGTCCCCAGCGCTCCGTGAGCCGCAGACGCGCGCTGTCCGATCCCGCCGCGAGCAGGAACAGTCCCATAGTACTGACCATGGAGCGCATGACGCGGCTCCCGCGCGCGATGATCCCGAACCCAACCCCGTAATGCCGATCGAGAAATCGATAGAGCGACCGATGAAATTCGATCCGCGTCGCAAGCGAGGCACGCTGTTTGCTGCTCGCGCCCAGCCGATGCATCGCTCTCAACGCGCTGCAATAGAGAACGCGGTAGCCGGCCGCGCGCACCCGCCAGCAATAGTCCGTCTCCTCGAGGAAGAAAAAATAGCCTTCGTCGAGGGGGCCCACCTTTTCGAGTATTTCGCCCTGCATGAAGAAAGCCGCGCCGCGCACGGCCTCGACCTCGACCTCGCAGAGCAGCGTCGCCCCACCGGAGACGCCCCAGTCGGCGTTGCTCGGAAAACTCCGCGGACGCATCTTTCGTAGGATGGGTTCCGGTATCAGCTCGGTCAGCGGACTCGGAAACGCATGAACCGAGCGCTGCGGACGTCCGTCGGGATGAACGAGGGCGATTCCGAGCACGCCTACGTCCGCAAATGCGTCAAGTAGCGCAACGCCGCCTGCGAGTACGTCTGTCTCAATCTCGGCATCGCTATTGAGTAGCAACACATGTCGACCGCTGCGCAGACGCAGCGCGCAGTTCACCGCCGCCGCAAATCCCCGATTGCGAACCAATGCGACGATTCGCGGTGATACGGCAGAAGCCAGAGCGGCATTGATGCTCCCATCGCGCGAGCCATTGTCGACAACGATCGTTTCGACTCGAAGTTTCGGATGCGCAAGGCAGGCTTTCTCAATCGAATCGAGACAATTGGAGAGCAGCGTACAGGTCTCGTAGTTCACAACCACGATCGTCAGATCGATCATTAGATGACCCCGTCAATCGACGGATCCAGTACCCGACTCTGCTGCCAGTCGAGAGCGCGAAGTGCCGCGTCGTCCGCGTCGTCGACCGCGATCGAACGAAGACAGCGATGGTCGATCGGACACTTTCGCCGATAACACGGACGGCAGTCGTGATCTGTCTCGAGAATCTCGATCTGATCGAGATTGTCGGCGGTCTTGGCCACCGAAGTCGGGCCGAAGAACACGACACTCGGAATGCCGAATGCCGCAGCGACATGTCGCGCACCCGCATCGTTGGCGACCAACAGACGAGCGGCCCGAATCAAGGCCTTCAAACTGCCGAGATCGAGCGCCGCATCGAGCACGACGGGTTTCGACTTCATTGCAGCGCGAACCGCCTCGAGCCGTGAGTGCTCGCCGGGCCCGCCCACCAAAATGACGCATCTCCCTCGCTCGGTGAACCGATCCGCAAGTTCGGCGTATGACGCGGCGGGCCAGCACTTCGAAGGACCGAAACTCGCTCCGGGCGCCAAAATAATCGGGGGGTCGTCGGAGATCTCCGCAACGCTGAGACCCTTTTCGATCAAGACCGCGTTCAGGCGGGATTCCTCTTCGGAAGTCACACAAAGGCCAAGTCGTAAATCGCCACTCGTGACGCCGACCGCGTTCATGAGTCCTAACACGAAACGCTCTCGTGACACCAGTCGACGACGACCCCATTCCCTCGGCGTCGGCACCACTTCGTCGAGCAGCAGCCGCCGGAGCGGGTCACGCGCGAAACCAGTGATGCGCCCGACTCGTCCCCAGCGCATTCGAAGCGCCGAGGAGATCGATTCGGGGATGAGAATGCCCAGATCGAATCGGCCATTCGCCAGTCGCCTCGCTTCTGCACGCAGAAGGGAAAACCCGGCGCGGCGCGGCACGACCGGCCAGAGTTCGTCGCAATATTGACTTCCTTCGAGCAAAGGCAACAACCCCGACGGAATTTGGCCAACAATCCACGCATCAGGGTGTGCCAGACGAAGTGCGCGCAATCCAGGTGTCGCCATCACGACATCACCAAGCCAATTTGGACACCGAACGAGAATCCTCTCAGCCGAGCTTGGGCCGATCATCAGGGAAGCTCCGCGGATTGCGACGAGGTGTGTGCGCGATCTTCTCGAAGCTTGTGAACTTCTTCGACGACGAGCATAGGCGGAATCGCGCGCATGCACGCGACGTCCGCACAACCACTCCGGCAGGGACTGCAGGGCAGCGGGAAATAGACTCTCCGTGATGGGGAATGGCGCCACGGCTCATTGTGAATCGGATCCGTCGGTCCGAGCAATTGCACAACTGGAACGCCGACGAGTGACGCGGCATGGAGCGGCCCCGAATCACACGACACAAAAACCGAGGCACGGACAAGCAGCGCCAGTAGGTCATCGAATGAGCGAGTCTCCGGTGCAGCCACAACCGCCCCTTCGGACAAACGCATGATCTTCTCGACCAGACTTCTCTCATGTCTGTTGGACCCGGACGCGACCCAGACCTCGACGCCCTCTCTTGCGAGCTGCCGTCCGATCTCGGCCCAGGCTGCAGGGGCATAGCGCTTGTGACGCGCACCGAAGCTGCTTCCGGGATGAATCAGCACGAAGCCCGCGACCTTTTCGCGACCAGACACACGCAAGCGGGCCGCGAGCCTTGCGAGAGCCAATGGCGACGGCTGAAGAAAGGGCCGATCAGGCATCTTCACATCAGATGACAAAGATTGAACCAGTGCGGCGTTTCGGTCATAGCGAGAAACGTGAGGCTCCGCGAGTTCGACATGGCGATTCACGAACAGGGAAGAAAATTCCCGCGCCATGCTTCGACCAAAGCCATAGCGAATGGGTGACCCTGATAGACGGGCCAGGAGTCCACTCTTGAGAATTCCATGAAAGTCCAACACGAGGTCGAACCGACGCTCCCGCAGCCTGCGAACGACCTCTATCGACTTTCGCGCAAGCGACAGCCAGTCGGCTGATTGGATACACTCCACGAGCTCGCCCCGTGGAAAAATCATGGTCTCGTCGACTATGTCGGCCGCGTCTACGACGCTCGCTGCGGCGGGTTCGACCAACCACGTGAGATGCGCACCTGGATAGAGAGACCGAAGCGCCGCCGCGGCTGGGAGCGTGCGGACTACATCGCCGAGCGCTCCGAGACGGATGATCAGGACCCGATCGGCGACCGATAGCGCATGCCGGCCCTCGGCAATGGGGATCCTGGGGGCGGGCAGAGTGGATTGTACCGGAGGAATCATTTGAAGGGATCGGACGCCTCGCCGAGCGGTGGCCCGGCCGATAGGATACGGAGCATGCGAATTTCGCGCACCCTCTCCCTATACGTGATGCGCGAGGCTCTAGTCTACAGCGGGCTGGCATTTTCCGTTCTGA
>JAQBEG010000255.1:0-10696 GCA_032123985.1 Deltaproteobacteria bacterium | reverse complement strand
GCCACTGTGGCGAGAAGGGCTCGTAGTCGACGGTCAAGGCGATATCTCCCCGGGGCGCGAACGGAGCGTAGCGCGAATCCTTCGAATTCCGCGCCCTGGGCTGTCGACTCACGATGCGTCGCGGTAGATCTTTCCACGGCTGCGTACGCGCTCCAGCGCATCGAGGTTCCCCATTTCGAGCTCGAAGCCCTTCGGATGAGGCGGGCGTGGCTCCATGCCCAGGCCGACCATGACGTCGGGATGTTGGTAGTAGGCGATACAGGTTGGAACGAAGAGGGTCGCGATGAAGGCCGGCTGTGCCGATTCTATTTCACGAAGCACGGCGATTCGACCCGCGTCGTCGAGATCGGCAAAGCCCCCCTCCTCTGCCGCAGAAAGTCCGGCCGCCACGATGTCCTTTGCCGCCGAGGTCTCAGCGCGCACGACATCGGCGAGTCCGAGCGACCCGGCCCCGGGCATTCGCCCGTCGTCGCTTGCGGGAATCAAGCTGTCGAGGATCAGGTCGAGAAGATTGTTCATCAAAGGGTCCAGTCGTGGGTTCAGTCGAAGAGATTGGTGAGATTCTGCTTGATGTGATCGGCGATGTAGAGCGCGAGCGCTTGAATCGTATTGGTCGGGTTTACTCCACCTGAGGTGACGAAGATGCTGCCGTCGATGATGAACAAGTTTTTCACATCGTGGCTGCGTCCGTGTGCATCGACTACCGACCGCGAGGGGTCCGTGCCCATGCGCGCCGTGCCCATCAGATGCCAGCCGGCCGGCGGCAGCGGCGCGATGGCCTGGGTCTCCGTGGCGCCTGCCGCCATCAGAACTTCTTTGCCGCGCGCGACGCCGTGTTCGAGCATGCGTTGACTGTTTTGGCTGAGCCGGTACGTGATCTTGGGCGCGGGAATTCCATCGGCGTCGGTGAGTGTCGGGTCCAGGGTCACGCGGTTGTGTTCCTCGGGCAGATCTTCACAGATGATGACCATCCCGGCGTTCTTGTCCCACAGCCGAGCGTAGGCGTCGTGATGTTCCGGGCCCCAGCTCAAGCGACCCGCCATGCCCTGGAGAGCGGTTTGAACCGGCCCTTGTCCGCGCAGCATCTCGAACGAATAACCTCGCAGGAAGTCGCGTTCCGGATCGGTTTCGTAGAACTCCTGGCAGATGAGACTACAACCCATCGGCCCTTTGTATCCCTCGAGTCTTTCTGGAAACCAGCCCGTAACGTGTGCATAGGGATGGAACATCAGGTTCTTGCCGACCAGACCGCTGCGATTGGCCAGACCGTCGGGGAAGAGGGATGATGTCGAATTGAGCAACAGTCGTGGCGTGCCCACGCCGTTGCAAGCGATGATCACGATCTCAGCGCGCTGTCGGCATTCGTTGCCCGTCTCGTCGTAGTAGATTACGCCGTCCGCCATCCCGTCGGCGCCAACCGTGATCTCTCGTACGCGACAATGGGTTCGCAGCTCGACACCCGCGCGTTCGGCGAGCGGCCAATAGGTTACGTCCGTGCTGCCCTTGGCCCCTTGCGCGCAGCCGGTCACGCACGGGCCGAGATTGATGCAAGGTGCACGTCCTGCGTGTTCGGCGGTCGCGATCGCGCTGTCTGAAGGCCACCAATGCCAACCCAGCGAATCGAATCCTTCGGCCAGCTTCTCACCCAACTTGCCGAGTGGGACGGGCGGGAGCGTCGGTTCCTTCGGAGGATACGCGGGATCTCCGGCGAGCCCGGCCACGCCCATCATCTCGGCGTTGCGATCGTAGTAGGGCTCGAGCGTTGCGTAGTCGACGGGCCAGTCGTCGGCCACGCCATCCAGGGTCTTCACGCGGAAATCCGAAGGGTGGAGTCTCGGAAAATGCGCGGCGTAGAGAACGGTGCTGCCGCCCACGGCGTTGAAGTTCGACACCTTGATGGGGGAGTCATCGTCGTTGACTGGATAATCTTCGCGCCGGCCGCGACTATTCGGGCTGAAGCCGAAGGGACCGAATCCCTGAACTTCCCAGTCGAGCCGCGTGCTCGGGTAGTCCGCCGGATTCATCCAGCCGCCTTGTTCGAGGCACACGATGCGCATGCGGGTGTCGGCCAGACTCCAGGCCATCGCGGCGCCGGCAGCGCCAGCGCCCACGATCAATACATCGACCGGCTCTTCAGACATGTCAGACATGCGTTCTCCCTGGACCTCTGTATATCTCAGTAGGCCTACTGCGCGAATCCTACGCGCTTCATCAAAGTCTTGAAACGGGCGTCTTCGCGGATGAAGTCGTAGCTCGAATTCACTTTCATGCTCAAAACGCTTCGCGATCCGGAGCGCGCCTCGTAAGCCCGCTCGAGAGCGTCGAGTGTTTGCAGGCCGTCACCGACGGCAGCATAGACCTGCCCCAAACTCTCGTGACCGAATCGCACACGCTCGACGAGTTCGCGCGATAGCGACTGAGGCGCGCCGGTCTGGGCGTGTCCAATCATTGCTTCCCCGACCTCTCTTGCGGCTTCGACGTCGCGATTCGTGAGTGCCGCCCATCGCTGAAGTGTGCCGGCAGCATCAGCCGCTCGACCAGCTCGAATGTAATTCTGCCAGAGGTTGCCCCAACCGCCGACAGCGTCCGGGTGCCGGCGCAAGTTGTCGTGTTGGATTTCGATGGAGGCATCGAAATCTCCGGCGTCCATCAGGATATAGGCCAGGTTTCTGCCCATCACTTTGGAATCGGGGTCGATTTCGACAGCCCGGCGAGCCAGCTCCAGGGCATCCTCGTGCTGACCGTGCCAGGAGAGCACGTGGGAAAGCCAGTGAAGTGCGCTCGAATTGTTCGACTGGATTGCCAGGGCTCGCCGCAAGAGCGCCTCTGCGCCGGCCCAGTCGTAGTAATGGATCACACGGTTCCAGCCCATAGACGCGAGCGCCTCGGGAAGATCTGGATCGAGTGCGAGTGCGCTTCGCGCGGCAGCCTCCGATTTCTGCCAATTCAGCTGTGCGTCGATGTCGGCCTCGTACTCGGGCAATATCATGTAGGCGTCGGCGAGGCCCGAGTAACCCAGCGCAAAATCGGGATCGAGTTCGATGACCTGCTCGAAATATTCGACCGCTGCGGACAACGACTCGCGGGTGCGCTGCTCGAGCAATTGCTTGCCGAGGAAATACGTCTCTACGGCTGCGAGGCTCTCCGTGGGTGCACGGCCGAGCCTCTGCTGCTCATCGATGGACAGCGTCACGCGCAACGCTTCGGCGATCGAGGTCGAGATCTCGCTCTGAATCGCAAAGAAATTCGCGGCCGTGAGCTGCCGATCGTAGGTCTCCGACCAAAGGTGCTCGTCAGTCGCTGCATCGATCAGCTGAACATTGATCCGCACGCGGTCGCCGGCCCGTTGTACGCCCCCTTCGAGGATCGTCGCCACGCCCAGCTCGGCCGCGATCTCCGGGATCGTCTTTGTGGTGTCTCGGTACTGCAGAACGGATGTTCTCGAGATCGTCTTGATCGAGTTGATCTTCGAAATATGTGTCACTAGATCGTCGTGAATACCGATCGTGAACGGTTCATTGTTCGCGTCCTGGCTCATGTTCTCGAAGGGCAGAACGGCTAGCGATCGCTTTGATTCCGTCGCAGGTGCGGCTGTCTTCGTGTCTTGCGGCTCGAAGCGGTCGAGCACGAAGAATACGAGTGCCGCGGCCAGCAATGAGACGAGGATGACGTTGCGGCCTCGCCGGCTGACGCTGTTTTCGGGCGATGCGCGATCGACGTCGGATTCTCGTCGGATGCCTTCCGGAGTGAGTTCGAAGGCCCAGGCGAGCACCAACGCCAACGGGAATCCCAGAATCACAAAGAACGTAAGGACCTGGAGAATCCACTCCGGCGCTTTGAATGTCGGCAGCACGGTCGAAGCGATCTCGACCACCAGCCAGCCTACAACGGCGTACATCGCCGCGACGCGGACGACATTGCGCCGTTTGAGCTCTTCGAAGAGGCTCGGCTCGGGTGATTCTTCGCTCACGCCCCATCCAGTCTGGTCGCGCGAAGACCTGTACGGGAATCTCGAATCACGACGACGATGCTACGCGCTCAACGCGTCGCTGTCTTCCCCGTATCGTTTCACTGCGGTGGGCTCAAGCTCAGATTCCCGTGGCCATCGAGGCGCCCTCGTCGGCCGCAAAACTCCTCTCGGGTCATTGCCTCCAGCACTGTCGGATCTTCGACCGTACCCCACGTCCGTCGGCCGTCGTCGGTCAGGCAGGCGGCGTGGCCGATGCGAGGCTTGCCAGATTTGTGCGCAACGGTGTAGGCCTCGATCGTGACGGAGCCTTCCCAATCGACGAGGGCTTCGCGCAGTGGGAAGGCATCGACCTGTGCCTGAGGATTGTCGTACTGAAATCCGTCTTTCGGAGGCTCGGTGGAATAGATTGTAAACGCGTGTTTAGCGAGCCAGCCGCCGTTGGCGCTGACCAGTCCTGTGGAGCCACGATCCTCTCTCACGACCTCGACCATGCGTGCGATGGCGTGAAGAGTGGAATTGTTGAGCGGCCCGCCGCCGAAGGTGAGGCCTCCGGTGACAGTGAGGGATCGGCCTTCGGGAACGCCGAGTTCGGTGGCGGCGACTTGTACCGACGAAGGGAAACAGCTGTACAGGTCGATGTGATCGATGTCTTCGATGGTCTTGTCTGCGAGTTCGAGCACGCGCGCTCCAGCGATCCGCATCGCGGGAGATCGGTGGAAATCCTGCCTAGTAGATAGGAAGATGCTGTCGATCGCCTCCGTCGCGGCGAGCGGGAAAACGAGCTTTTCCTCGGGCACCCCGACTTCGCGCGCGGTTTCGAGCGAGCAGAGGATGACCGCTGCCGCCATGTCGACGCGCGCGTTCGCGTTCATCAGCCGCGTGTAGGGAGACGAGATCATTGGGTTGTCGGCTGACGCGCGGCCGATCTCCTGTGCAGTGACCGGTTTTCGAATCCAGGCACTGGGGTTGTCGCGTGCGACCACGTTGAAGCTCGCCCAGAGTTCTGCGACGCGATTCGCATGGGCCTCCAGCGATTCGCCTCGAGCGAAGCGAATCGCGCTGTCGATGATGGCGAAGATGTCGCTCGCGCTGTTCATTCCTCGCGCGAGTTCGGCGTCGTGGAAGATCGCCTTGTTCTCGTCGATCAGACGGTCGGGCTCACCGGGCGCACCCGTCTCGTGAAGTTGTAGGCCCTGACGTTGGGCCTGGCCGGCGCTTCGGCCGTTCTCTGCGCCGGTGACGAGAACGACTCGTCGGTTGCCCGCCTGGATCTGGCGCGCCGCATCGATCACACAAGCCTGGGCATAGTTTCCGCCGTAGGGCGTGCCGACGGACTCGCCGGGCGTCGCGCCGAGCTTGCGCGCGATGGCTCGTCCGGGATCGCCATACGCCCATGCTCCACGCACCACGTAGATCGAATCTGCACGCTCGAGCAGCTGCGGCGCACTGGCGTCCTTCGCTGCTGCTAAGAGCGCCGACTGCATCATCACGAGCGGTTCGGCCGCTTCCTGCGGATTTTCCAGGCGTTGCAGGATCTGGGCGACACCGACCAGGACCGGGATTTCTTGCGATGAACTCATCATCTCTCCTTGGACTCGTCGGCGCGAGAGCCAGTCAGCTCGATGCGGTGTAGAAGGGGCGGAGCATCATCGCGGAGCGAGGCCGAGGCCATGCAACGCGAAACGTGCGAATTGAGCCGCGGATTCCGAGACGGGCGGCGGGGCGTCGAGTCGGCCGCGGGCGCCCATCGCGCCGACGATCAGCGTCCCGAGGCAATTTCGTTCGCTGGGCGTGACGGGAAGCCGGAGTTCGCCGCGCTCGAAGCCGTCGTCGAGGATCCTGCTCACGACATCGTTGAAGTCCTTGATCACCAGCGCGAATTCCGTGCCGCCGGGACCCTCGGATGCAGCCATTTCATCGAGTGGCAGTGGAAACGCGATGGCCAGAAAAAAATCTCGGTTCTGATCCACTCGAGAGAGGCAGATTTCGAAGAACGCGTTGAGCTGTTCTTCGATGCCTGCCGCGTCATTGATTCGCCTTGCTAGTTCGTTGGCGAGTTGTTCGCGATGGGCGGTGAAGCTGCCGCGGAGAATCTCTTCCTTCGATGAGAAATATTCGTAGATGGTGCTGCGACTGAGTCCGGCCTGCTTCGCGATTTGATCGACCGAGGATTGTTCGTAGCCGTTCTCCCCGATGACCACTCTCGCGGCCTTGAGGATCTGGTCTCGGCGGTAGGTCTGAAGGATCTCGACAGGGGCCTTCGGCATGCTGGGAACCGTCCATTCGTCGACTGATCAAGAGGCGGATCGAGCGCCCGGGCGATGGCTCCCATCAGCGAATCGGACACTTGTCTGATATATCGGACAAGTGTACGATAGAACGCACGGCGATGCAGTTCAATTCGCAGCGGAGGACACCCTCTGTTCGAGTGGATGACCGGCCCATGCGGAGAAAACATGACGACTGACCGCGATCGCACGGACCCACGCTTCCTCATTATCGGCGCGGGAATGTCGGGATTGCTCAGTGCCATCAAACTGCAAGAGGCCGACCTCGACGATTTCGTGATCTACGAGAAGGCCGATCGGCCCGGTGGAACCTGGCGGGAGAATACGTACCCGGGTATCGCCTGCGACGTCCCATCGCATTTCTATAGCTACTCATTCGCCCTCAATCCCGACTGGAGCCATCGCTTCTCGCCGGGAGCCGAGATCCAGGCGTATTTCGAAGATGTGGCCGCGCGATATGACGTGGTTTCGCGGATTCGATTCGGTAAAGAGATCACCCGCTGCATTCTCGAGAACGGCCGCTGGAAGATCGAGACGGCGGACGGCGAGACCGACGAGGGCGATTTCGTCATCTCCGCTACGGGCGTCCTCCACCACCCGGCCTATCCCAAGATCGAGGGGCTCGATTCCTTCTCTGGTGCGATGTTTCACAGTGCGCGCTGGAATCATGAGGTGCCATTTGCGGGGAAACGTGTCGGTGTCATCGGAACCGGTTCGTCCGCAATTCAGATCGTGTCTGCGTTAGTCGATCAGGTGGACGAGCTTTCCCTCTTTCAGCGCACGCCCCAATGGATCACGTCCATCGAGAACCCGGCCTACACAGACGCGGAGAAGGTGGAGTTTCGAGAGCACCCCGAGGTCATGGCGAGGCTCCGAGCCGATACGACCCGTGCGTTTACGGAGGGCTTCGCCAATGTCCTCGTCGATGCGCAGTCGCCCGTAATGCAGGCTATTCACGATTCATGCGTCGCGAATCTCGATAACAGCGTGAGGGACCCGATTCTCCGCGAGAAACTCCGTCCTGACTACCGGGCGGCATGCAAGCGTTTGATCATGTCGGAGAATTTCTACGACGCCATTCAGCGCCCGAACGCCAGACTCGTGACCGAGCCGATCCAGGCGGTCGAGAGCGCCGGTGTGCGCACACGTGATGGACATCTGCACGAACTGGACGTGTTGGTTCTCGCCACAGGCTTCCGGGTGGAGAACTTCGTGCGGCCGATGGAGGTGGTGGGACGCGACGGCGCCCGACTCGACGAAGTGTGGAAGGACGGGCCCTTCGCGTATGAGGCGATCTCGGTTCCGGAGTTTCCGAATTTTTTCATGCTCAATGGTCCGAATGGGCCGGTCGGAAACTTTTCGCTGATCGAAGTTGCCGAGCTGCAGTTCGCTTACATCATGCAACTGGTCGAGCAGTTCCGATCCGGCGCCTGCACTGAACTCTGCGCCACGCGCGAGGCGATGGAACGCTTCGACCTGGAGCGTAGAGAAGCGGCCAAAAAGACGATCTGGGCCAGCGGCTGCAAGAGTTGGTACCTGGACGACGACGGACTACCGACGGCCTGGCCCTGGACCTTCGACCGTTTTCGAGAAGAGATGAGTCAGCCGCGGCTCAGCGATTTCGAGATGAGATGTGGAGCCACGCGCGGCGGGGATGCCAGCCCGTAGCAATTTGAGAATGCGATTTTGAGATCCCGAAGCCAAGGAGCCGCCATTTGAATCCCGATCATTGTCTGATTGAACGCGAAGGCAACGTCCTCGTCGTCACCCTGAATCGCCCGGAAGCCAAGAACGCGTTGAGTGGCGGAATGCTGGCTGGCATGTACCGGGCGTGGCGCATGCTCGATGACGACCCCGAGCTTCGCGTAGCCATTCTTACCGGCCGCGGCAATGTATTTTGTGCGGGTGCCGATCTCAAGGCAATGGGCGGTGGCGAGAAGGACGAAGAGTTTCAAGCGTTGATGGCGGAAGTGCCGGATCTCCATTGGCAGGCGCTTCTCCGACACAATCGGCCGATGAAGCCCATCATCGCCGCGGTGGAGGGCTTCGCGGTTGCCGGGGGGACCGAGATCCTTCAGGGCACCGACATCCGGGTGGCTGCCGAGGACGCGACATTCGGTGTGACCGAAGCGAGGCGAGGGCTCTTTCCGCTCGGTGGAAGCAGCGTGCGGTTGCGACGACAAATTCCGTACACGCTCGCGGCCGAGATCCTGCTCACTGCGCGGCACGTCACGGCACAAGAGGCGCTGAACTTCGGCCTGATCGGTCGCGTCGTCCCGAGTGGCCAGACGCTGGCCGAGGCGAAGAAGATCGCCGCGGAAATTTGCGAGAATGGTCCGCTCTCGATCCGTGCGTTGATGCGTATGCTGCGGGAGGTCGACGAGAGTTACAGCGAAGCGGATGCGCTCCAGAAAGAACTCGAGATCGGAGGCCCCGTCTTCGCTTCGAAGGACGCGCGCGAAGGACCGCGCGCGTTCGCGGAAAAACGCAAGCCGGTTTATCGCGGCGAATAACAAGGAGATGAACCGTGGATGCGCGAGACCCACGACGCTCGGCGCTGCTTCGTATTCGGTCGAGGCAGTGACCTTGTCCGATCGTTTTGTCGTCTGGCTCTCGACCCATCCGGTGATGACGTGGGTGATCAAGCACGTGGCCTCGCGACTCGATCCTTGGATATTCAAGGCGACGAACGGTCGATTGACGTCGATGGGCCCTCCGGCCATGCCGATGCTCACGATGACGACGATCGGGCGCCATTCGGGACATCGGCGATCGGTGCATCTCGCCTGCCTCGAGCGGGAGGGCGACTACCTGGTCGTTGCGAGCGCGATGGGGCAGGATCGGCACCCAGCGTGGCGATACAACATCGAGGCAAATCCCGAGGTCGACATTCAGGTATGCGGCGAGCGCTTCGCTGCTCGGGCGCAGGTGCTTGCGGACGTGGAGAAGCAAGCAGTGTGGGGCGATATCCTCGAGGCGATTCCTCAGATGAACGTCTACGAAGCGAGAACGGAGCGGAACATCCCTGTCATTCGACTGAGCAGGAGATCTCATGACGCGTAGCTACCGAGTCATTCAATGGGCGACTGGGGTCGTGGGGAGCGCCGCGCTCGCGAGCATCATGCGGCACCCGAAACTCGAACTCGTCGGTGTGAAGGTCTACAACGAAGACAAGAAGGGCCGCGATGCCGGTGACCTCATCGGTGCCAAGAAGACCGGCGTGATCGCGACGCAAGATGTCGATGCGATCATGGGCCTGGATGCGGATTGTGTGATCTACTGCCCGTTACCCTGGGATACCACGGAGATCTGTCGTCTGCTCGAGTCGGGAAAGCACGTCATCACGCCCTGTCCCTACTGGTTTCCCTTCATCCAGAATTCAGAAGCCGCCGCTTCGATTGCTGCTTCCTGCAAAAAGGGCAACGTCAATTTTCACGCGTCGGGCTGTAATCCCGGTGGAATCGCGGAGCGCTTTCCGCTGACGTTCAGCGGATGGTGCAATCGCATCGACCGGATCACGATGACCGAATGCGGTGACTGCCGGACCTATAGCTCGAAAGGGGTCATGCGGAACCTGATGAACCTGGGTGCGACGCCGGAACAGGCACTCCGCAACCCGATCAAGCAGGCGCTTTCTCGAAGCTGGAACGAGCCCATCGACATGATCGCGGAAGGCCTGGGCACCAGGGTCGTTTCGTACGAAGCCGAGCACGACTTCATTCTGGCCAATCAGGACATCGAGACCGCGGTGGGCATCATCGAGAAAGACACGATTGCCTTGAATCACTACCGACACATCGGAAAGACGGAGGCGGGCACCGAGATCATCCAGGAGCAAATCTGGTATGTGGACGACACCCGGCAGACTCGTCTGCAATCGAAGATGGATATTCCACGTGAATCCGGATGGCGGATCAAGATCGAAGGGGACGTCAACCTCAACATCGACATCGATTTCCCGTCGGAGTTGACGCAGGACGAGCGCGTGGCGCAGGGGCTGAGCACGACCGCCTTCCATCTGGTGAACGCGGTTCCCTTCGTCTGTGAAGCGGACGATCCCGGAATCAAGACCTACCTCGATCTACCGATGATCACCGGCTGCATGGGAACGTACGCGACGGAGCGGTCCGGATGAAGTCATGCACGGCTTGAAGAATCTGCGCGTCATCGATCACTCGAGCGGGATCGCGGGGCCGTATTGCAGCAAGCTCTTTGCCGACGCAGGCGCGGACGTGATCAAGCTCGAGTCCGTGAATGGCGACCCATTACGCAGCTGGTCGGCAGGCGCGGCGGATCTCGGCGGTGAAGATGGGCCGCTCTTCCGTTATCTCAACGCCTCGAAGCGCAGCGTCGTCGGCGCGCTCGATGATCCCCCGAATTTTTCTGCCGAAGGCGTTGCTCTGATCGCCGGAGCGGACCTGTTGATCGAGGATCTGCC
>JAQBEG010000254.1:0-4207 GCA_032123985.1 Deltaproteobacteria bacterium | reverse complement strand
GAGCGACCGGCACCGTCTCGCGATCGACGACCACGAGCCCACGTCCCTTGTCGACTACGAGTCCGGTTCCGTGAAACTGCTCCCCATGAGCGCCGTCCAGACGATATGGAATCGAAGCGCGCACCATTACGAGAGAGGACGCGATGCGACGCACGGCCCACGGCCCCTCGACGTCGAAACCCGTTTCGCCGACCTTGGCCGATTCCGCTTGCGGAGCCGGTGGAGAGTCCGTACAGGGCCAGAGCCCCGTTCCATTGTCGCGACGGCAATGCTTCATCGAGAACCATCGACGATCATTTTGCAGGACTGCCACCATTTCGGCGTTGGGTTGAGCCAACATGAAGAACCGAACGGGCAGTCGCGCGTCATCGGGCTGACGAGAGAGAACTTCTTCGAAGTGCGCAAGCGTCGGAGTCGATTCACCACCCAGCTCGGTGATCACGGCCCGACGCGGCACACCCGCCCGGCCAAGCGCATAGCCCGAGCTGGCGACGTAT
The DNA here is from genome assembly GCA_032123985.1 of Deltaproteobacteria bacterium. Classification (GTDB taxonomy): domain Bacteria; phylum Myxococcota_A; class UBA9160; order UBA9160; family UBA4427; genus UBA4427. Next base: position 3,710 of record JAQBEG010000254.1, on the reverse strand, counting down.
ACTCCACCGACAGACACCGATGCATTTCGCGCCTGGTGGTAGGAAAGCGGATTCAATATACCGCCGGCGTACTCGAGGTAGCTCGACGGCGTGATCGCGTGAAGATCACCCACCTTGATTTCGACCCGGACCGGAATGCCGCCTCTTTCGAGTTCAAAGTCGACGCTCTCACCAACATGATCGTCGAGCATTGCTTCGATTGGAATGAACGCGTTGACGAGTTGGCCACCAACTCGAACGATCACGTCGCCGACCTCGAGCTTCCCAACGGCCGGTCCGCCCGGTACGACCTCCTTCACGACGAGCATGCCGGTCCCGCCGACAAAAGAAGCGCGCACCTGCGACTCGGTCTCGGAGCGGAGGCCGAGGCGACGTACCTCGTCGAAGGGCTGATGACCGAAGACCACCTGGATCGTGCCACGAGTGACAGGCTCGCCCCGGCGTATCAAATCGATCGCACGCTTCACGCGATCCAGCGGCAGGTAGAAACTCGAGGCTGCCATTCGCGCCCCGCCTGCATTGAGCGCCACGACCTGGCCATTGATATCGATCACCGGTGACCCCGAAGAGCCTCCGGAAGTCCCCGAAGCAGCCTGGATATAGAATGTATTGAAGTCGTTGAAGGTCGTGGGACCGTATTCAGGCGCGTCGCGGTCGAGACGCGCGATCGTCCCCTGCAGGATCGACAATTTCTCGCCGGCGTCGTTGCCGACGACTCGAATCTCGGTGCCGACCCGCGCCCCTTTCGGATCGAGCTCGAGTTCTCCCGATTTGATGAAACGCACATCGGTCGGATCGAATCGAAAGATCCCGAAATCATGAACAGGATCCCGGTAGACCGCTTGAACATCGACCTCTTCGTTGTTCTGGAATACGGCTTCGGCAACCACCGGTCCGGAGGTGACGACGTGACGATTCGTCAGGATGAGCCCTTGTTTCTCATCAACGACGAAGCCCGTTGCGGTCGCCGTTCCGGGCGTCAAGTCGTCGAAGGCACGCGGCGTACTGACTCGAAGCACGACGACCGCCGGTGCGATCCGATCGATCGTCTCCTGCCACGCTCGTGCTTCGGTCACGGACTGACCGGGCAGAGCCCATCCGATTATGCAGAACAGAAAGATCAATCCAAGCCGAGCCGTTCCGTCAAATCTCCTATTTCGATGCATTGCGCCCCGCGCCTTGCGCGCCGGCCACTAGATCGGGCAGCACACGGTCCAGATACTGTTTCACATACTTGCCAAACACATCAATCTCGATATTGACAACGTCGCCCGCACAAAGGTTCGAAAGCGTCGTCACATCGAGCGTATGTGGAATCAGCGCAACGTGAAAACCGTCCTCAACGACCCGGACGACCGTCAGCGAAACTCCGTCGATCGTGACCGAACCCTTGTCGACTAGCTGTGCCGCGAGTTCGGCGTCACATTCGACGTGAAGCAAAGCCTCGTGCGCGTCTCTATCGAAGGTCCGGACATGGCCAACACCATCTACATGCCCTTGGACCATATGTCCGTCGAAGCGTCCACCGGAAGCCATCGCGCGCTCCAGATTGACGGGATCGCCGGCTACGAACGCCCCGACCCGTGTCTTCTCGAGGGTTTCGGGAATCGCTTCGAAGGTGTGGAGGTTGTCATCGATCGCGGTCACGGTCAGACAGGCCCCTGAAACCGCGATGCTGTCGCCGATTTTCACGCCCTCGGCGATCGGGCCGAGGTCGATTCGAAGGCGCGCGAGATTCGCCTGTTTCTCGACGTCCTCGATTCGCCCCACATATTCAACGATGCCGGTAAACATCAGCTCTTGGACCTTCGCTCGATCTCACGAAGCATCTGGTCCCGTACCACCTGATAGTCCGCCGCAAGCTCTATCGGCGGATTGGGGCGCTCCGACACGATGCCCTCGAGTTCCATCGAATGGTAGGCCAGCTTCGAGTCGACGAACTTCAGCCCGTGTGCCGTCGAGATCACGACGACCTGGTCGCTGCTGCGAATGAGGCCACGCGATTGCAGCTTTCGCACCGCAACGAGCGCGACCCCTGTATGAGGACAATTGAAGAGGCCGGTCCGATCGGCGCGCGCGCACTCCTCCATGATCTCGGATTCCGTCGCCTGTTCGACGACGCCGTCATACCGCCGCAATGCATCGACCGCCTTTTGATAGGAGACCGGATTGCCGATCTGAATCGCAGAGGCAACGGTCGTGCGTGCCGCGATCGGCTCGAAAACCTGAAAATCCTTCTTGTAGGCGAGATAGAGCGGATTGGCGGCCTCGGCCTGCCCCACACAGATGCGGGGACGCTTGTTGATCAACCCGAGGTCGAGCAGCATGTCGAGGCCCTTGGCAAGGGCCGAGACATTTCCGAGGTTACCGCCCGGGATCACCAGCCAATCAGGCATGGACCAGTCGAGCTGTTGGGCGATTTCGAGACCCACGGTCTTCTGGCCCTCGATGCGCAGACTGTTCATCGAATTGGCGAGGTAGACGCCATCCTTCTTCGCGACCTGTTTCACGATGTCCATGCAGCCATCAAAGTCGGTATCGAGCGCGAACACGATCGCACCATTTGCGACAGGCTGGATCAATTGGGCAAGCGAGATCTTTCCTTTCGGTAGAAAGACCGTCGCCGGAATACCGGCGGCGGCCGCGTAGGCGGAAAGCGCCGCCGAAGTATCTCCCGTCGAGGCACACGCGACGGCGGGAATATCCGCCCCCCTTCGCAATCATCTGTTTCACCTGCGACACGAGCACCGTCATTCCGAGATCTTTGAACGAGCCGGTGTGGGAGTTTCCGCAAAGTTTCAGCCAGAGATCCTCGAGGCCAATTTCACGACCATAACGCTCGGCCCAAAAAAGATTGGTATGGCCCTCATACATCGAAACGACGTTGTCGTTATCAATATCGGGCAGCACCCATTCCTTCTTGCCCCAGACGCCCGATCCGTAGGGCCATTGATTCCGGTGGGCGCGGACGCCGAAGAGATTCTTCCACTCCTCCGCCGAAGTCTTTGCCAGCTCCTTCATGTCGTGCACGACGTGGAGCAGGCCCCCGGCGCGATCGGTGTAGACGATCTCGTCGAGGCCATAACGCTCTTCTGGATCATTCAGGCTTTCGAACCACGCACGCGGCTGCGGTTTCGAGGGCGACATGCCTAGACCTCCTCCTCGATGCGGATCAACCGAGGCGCTTCGGTGATTTCAGCGAGCGACGAAATGCGATCGAGTGCCCGATGCAAGGCCGCTTCCGTCGTCTCACGTGTCAGCACGATCATCGAGATCATGCCAGCGAGCGTGCCGGCCTGCTCTCGCGTAATGACCGATTCGAGACTGATCCCCTCGTCACCGAGCACTGTGGTGATCAGGCCTGGCACAGCGGGCTCATCACGCGCGGTCAATCTAAGAAATGCTCGCCCGCGCAACTCCGAATCCGGCACGACGGGCTTCGGACCAATGTGCTCGGGCAGATATGAAAGCGGAGGGACCCGTCCACCTCCGCCGCGACGAATTTCGCGCGCGATTTCCATCAGGTCCGCAACAACCGCGCTCGCGGTCGGCATCTCGCCGGCGCCCGCGCCGTAATACAGCGTCGGCCCGACGGCATTACCTCGAACCTCGACGGCAGTCATCGCGCCATCGACCTTCGCGAGGAGACTCGACGCCGGCACCATCGTCGGCTGTACGCGTGCCTCGATCCGCTCGCTGCCGTCCGGACT
>JAQBEG010000253.1:0-5067 GCA_032123985.1 Deltaproteobacteria bacterium | reverse complement strand
ATGGTCTTCACTCGAGAAATCACCAAGGGTGCGCCGCTCGCGCACGAGTCCGCCAAGGCGTTCACGCTCTTGCTTGCGCCGATGGCTCCGCATCTCGCCGAGGAACTCTGGTCGCTGCTCGGCAACGACACCACCCTCGCTCACACCCCGTGGCCGGAAGTCGACGAGAGTCTGCTTACCGAAGACCAGATCACACTCGTCGTTCAGGTCAACGGAAAAAAGCGCGGCGAGATCCGGGTTCCTGCGGACGTTTCGAATGAAGTCGCGCAGGAACGCGCATTGGCGGTCGAGAACGTGCAGAAGACTCTCGACGGTCGTGAGCCCAAGAAAATCATCGTGATACCAGGGCGGTTGATCAACATCGTCGGATAGAGGTAGTTCCCATATGCGCCGCCTCTTTGGCATTCTCGCCGTTCTTCTCTTCATCATCGGAACGGGGAGCCTGGCTCTCACGATCTATCTGTGGATAGGTGACTGGCCCCAGGAAGCAAAGAGCATCGTCGATCACCTGCGAAGCGCAGAGGAGAACCTGGGCAAGGCTCCCGAGCCGCTCCTTCAAAATCCAGGAAACCGCAAACACGACTCGTTGAACGGCATCTGGCAAGCGGTGATCGACCCCTACGATCGCGGCGCGATTGGCGGAATCGCCCCGCGTGCCATGGAACCGAAGACCCCTTCGGATCTGGCCGAGTTCTCCTTCGAGAACGGTCTGACATTGGAGGTGCCCGGCGACTGGAACACACAGGATCCAAGGCTCGTCTTCTACACCGGAGTGGTCTGGTACAAGCGAACCTTCGATCACACGCTGATGCCCAAAAGTAGAACCTTCCTGTATTTCGGCGCCGCAAACTACAAGGCGTCCGTCTATGTGAACGGTCTTCTCGTCGGCGAGCACGAAGGTGGCCACACGCCATTCAATTTCGATGTCACGGACCTACTGCAGAGCGGCGAGAACCTGCTGGTCGTCAGGGTCGACAACGAGCGCAACGCCGAAGACATTCCGACGCCAGTCACCGATTGGCACAATTACGGAGGCTTGACGCGGGACGTACTGCTCGTCCACGTTCCCGAAACCCACGTGAGTTCCTACGAACTGCGTCTCGACGGCGAACCGGGTGATCGAATCATCGGTTATGTGCAAGCCACCGGGCCCGAGCTTCCGACCATGGTCAGCGTGGCAATCCCTGAACTCGAACTCGAGTATTCGATCCTGGTCGAGGCCAGTGGGCGCGTAGCCCTCGACATCCCGGCAACGCCAGCGCGCTGGTCTCCCGAGGATCCGCGTCTCTATCGCATCACGATCTCTATCGATGACGAGATCATCGAGGACCAGGTCGGCTTCCGAACTATCGCGGTGGCGGATGGCGAAATTCTCCTGAACGGCCAACCGATCTACCTACGCGGCATCTCCATCCACGATGAAACGCTCGACGGCGGCGGCCGATCCAATTCGATCGCGGACGCCGAGACGACCTTGGGGCTGGCCAAGGAGCTCGGTTGCAACTTCGTGCGGCTGTCTCACTATCCACATCCCGCCGCGCTCGCCCGCGTCGCGGACCGACTTGGCCTGCTCGTCTGGGCCGAGTTGCCCGTCTACTGGAATGTGGCCTTCGCCAACGAGAGCACCCTGGAAAGCGCGCGACGTATGTTCAGCGAACTGATCGAGCGCGATCGCAACCGCGCATCGGTGATCCTCTGGAGCCTTGGGAATGAAACACCAGCTGGCGAGGAGCGGGACCGATTTTTCGTCGAGTTAGCGAGACACGTCCGCAGCGAGGATCCGAGCCGACTGCTGAGCGCGGCGTTACTGACGGGCAGAGAGGCGTTAGGCCCCTTCGTAGCGCAGTACTACCTACCGGCTCTGCTCGGCTGGAGTCGATCGGAGTGGATTTTTCGTGTCGATGATGGACTGGAAGAAATTGTCGACGTGCCGGCCATCAATGAGTATTTCGGGTGGTACTACAGTGGTGGACTGGCGCTCGTGACTCCGTTCTCCTCGAAATATGCTCGACGGGTGATGCTGGACAACATGGATCGCATCCACTTCGTCACCGAAGGAGGCAAGCCCCTGGTCGTCAGCGAACTCGGCGCGGGATCCAAGGCGGGATTGCATGCAGCGCCGGGCGAGATGCGCGTTTACAGCGAGGAATATCAGGCCGAGGTCTACCGACGTCAGATCGCGATGATCGAGCGCCAGGATGCGGTCCGCGGAATGAGCCCGTGGATCTTGAAGGATTTCCGTGCGCCGTTGCGTCTCTACCAGGGCGTGCAGGATTACTGGAATCGTAAGGGATTGGTCTCCGAGACTGGCGAGCGCAAGCTGGCTTTCGGCGTGCTGCAGCAGCACTACTTGATGCTAGCCGAGCGATGAGACTGTCATCGCCCCGCGCGTTGGCGCTCACCCTTCATTCGGTCCGAAAATTCAGCTGCGGCTTCGGCGTGCGCTTTATCGCCGACTTCTCCGGCTTCGCGCTCACTCAACAACGAGGCGCGTGTCGCGTCCCCATAAACCACGATCTCATCTCCCGCGCGAACCTCGATGTCGGCTGGTGGCGCACCGACGAAGTTCCCACCCGGGCATTCGACGCCTAGCACCAACAGGCCCTCCGAACCGAGCCCGGCGCCGCGAAGATTCTTTCCGGCGATCCAGTTGCCTTCCTGAACGCGAAAGCGTGATATTCCGTAGTCGCCTCGCAGATGTAGCAGACGTGCATAATCCCAGGTGTCCATCCGGGTAAAGCGGCCAATCGCCCAGCGAATGACTTTACACAGTTGCGTATCGACAACGCGGCTGGATCCTAGGGCCCAGAGAACGGCTATCCCGCCGATCAGCAGGACGAGCGAAGCCCCGGCGCCACGTTGAGTCCGAAGATCGAGTGCCGAGAGAAGAACCGCCGCCATGGCCGATACGATTCCGACATTGCCGACCAGCATGAGCCACATCACGATGCGTCGCCGGACAGGATGGCCGACCAGATCCTCCGCTTCCGCAGTGGTGAAGCCTACGCCGGTGAAGGCTGAGCGCGCCTGAAAGCGCGCGCTATCGCGGCCAAGCCCAGTATGCTCGAGCGGCCACCGACGCCACTCGAGTGACAATCAGAGAAGTTCCCAGGATCAGAAGAAGCGACAGAATCGGAACCATGATGCCTCCTTGCGCGGGTCACGTGGTCGTATCTGCGACTCAGCGACCGGTGTGGCTGAGGCGCACCGGAAGTTCGTCGAACTCGCGCGACTCTTCCACGGGATCATGTTTCTGCGCGTACTTGCCATATCGACGCGCGAAAGGATACGCCGTGGCGCCGTGGAGCACAGCGCTCAGCAGTACGGTGAGCATCACAACGCCTTCGAGTTCCGTACCTCTTACGAGCCGACCTTCCTCGACGACGACCAGGGCGAACAAAATCGACGCTAGGCCACGTGGACCGAACCAGCCCAGGAAAAGCAGGCTCGGTACACGCAAGCCGCTACCCAATAGGACAATTGCCACCGGCAGCATTCGCACGAGCGTCAGACTGAGCAGTGCATACGCGACGGTCGCGAATGAAACCTGGGCGATGGCCTCGGGAACCATCATCGCACCAAAAACCAGAAACACGAGGAGGGTGAGGAGCTGCCCCTCCGTCTCTCCGAATTCATAGAGTGTCGAGCAGACATTGCGACCGACATTGCCAAGCGTCAGGCCAGCCACGAAGGCCGCGATGAAGCCGTTGCCGCCCACGAGTTCGGCGCCGGAAAATGCCAGGAAAGCCAGACCCAGAGAGGACAGGCGCTCGAAGGGCGTCGTGATCCAGCCGGTTGCAACACCGCGCTCGAGCCAACGACCACCCGCCCAGCCCACCGCAACACCCACGGCCGGACCGAGCGTCACCGCGAGAAGCGCGAAGCGCAGCCAATGGCCGGCGTCGGTCTCTCCCTCCATGGCCCCGGCGAACGCGGCGAGAATCAGAACGCCCGGCAGCGCGATTCCATCATTCAGACCGCTTTCCACGTTCAGGGTCTGTCGGATTCGCAGAGGCACCAGCGGATTGCTGACCACTGCTTGACCCAACGCGGCATCGGTTGGAGCCAGAATCGCCGCGAGCAATGCCGCTCCCAGCCAGCTGATATCTGTCAGAAGCAGCATGCCCACCGCAGTCCCAAGCAGCATCGTGAGCGGTAGGCCGATCGCGAGTAATCGCAGCGGCAGACTACCATTGCGACGAAGACAGGAGAGATCGATACGAGACGCGTCCGTGAAGAGAACGACCACGAGGGTGGCTTCGGCCAGGCCATGAACGACCACTCCCGAAAGGTCTACATCGAGTAGCCCCAAACCGTGCTCGCTGACCAGACAGCCGGCCGCGATAAAGAACATCGGTGGCGTTAGGGGAGACCGCTCGGCACGTCGCGAGATCGCTCCGAAGAGTAAAATGACCAGTGCGACCATGAAGAGTGATTCTGTCGCCATCTTCTCAACCTCGATCGCGCTGGGGGTCCGAGAGGGCGAGCTGGCCCGCATCGACTGCGGCGTTCAAGAATGTGTCGAGACGATCGCGCTGCTGATTCAGGGCACCGGCGACGAGTTCCGATCCCGTCAGGATCACGGACGTGTGCCCCTCGGTGTGCCAGCGACCTCCGCCGTTGAGCGCTGGCAGTGCACTCGGCTCGGGGTAGGGCCACGGTGAGACATACATATAAGGTTCGGCGTAGCTTTCATCACCGGGCGAGAGACCTATTCCGATACTCTTCGCCAGGCTTCCATCGGGCTCGCTGGCAACGACGACGAGCATTCCGAGGTCGAAGTGATGCGGCCAGCAACGCAGCGGAGACGCGCCTGCCGTGCGTTCCGCGAGATCAGACAGAAGGTCTTGCGCGTTCGCAAACCACCGGCCCAACTCAGCAAAGGCCGCACCGGGCAGAGCCGAAAACGCCGCGCCCTGCCCGATCGCATGATGCGGAATTTCATAGGCTGCGCGAATCAGACCCCCAGCCGGGTCGGTCATCGCGGTCAACCACGAATACCCGTCCTCGAGAGTCCGACCGTTCAGAGCAAACTCTTCGCGGACGCGCTCGTGCTTGTCGACAATC
>JAQBEG010000252.1:0-4447 GCA_032123985.1 Deltaproteobacteria bacterium | reverse complement strand
CTTGCCTCAGGTCTCTCCCCTCGATCTCCGGGCGCAGGGGCCGTCGGCTTGTTTGCTCTATCGGGTGCTGGCCTCGTTCTCGCCTTCGGACTCGGTTCATTCGACGAACCCGAACTCGCGATGGCGGCAGCGGGGCTCGCGCTGGGAGGCGTGTTTCCGGTCATGATCGCTTTGGCCGGGCTGACATTGCCATCCTCACCGGCCACGGCCGTCGGACTCGCCGGCGGGCTCGGATCCCTCGGCGGCTTCCTCGTGCCGTGGTACACGGGTCACCTCGCCAGCTCAGCCGGGCTCCCCTTTGCCATCGCGGCGCTCAGCGGATGGCTCCTCCTTCTCGCCGCTTCCGCCGCAACTGTGCGTTTCCGGCGAGCAGGCTAGAAGTCGGTATCGTCCCGGGGTGGATCTCCCCAAGGAAGGCATTGTCGTCACCGGTGCGAACGGCCGACTCGGTCTCGCGCTACTAGCGGAACTCGCAGAGATCGCACACCCATTTGTGCGGGCTCTCGTGCGTTCTGATCGGGCGCGCAAAACGATCGAGGCTGCTGGATTCGTTCCTGCCCCCGAGATCCGTGTCGTCGACTACACCAGCCCCAAACAGATGGAAAAGGCATTGGGTGACGCGAAAAGCGTCGTCCATCTAGTCGGCATCATCAAGGAAATGCCGGGGGCTCGTTATGTCGAGGCCCACGAACAAACCTGTCACGCGCTCGCGCTAGCCGCGAGCCGCGCGGGTATCGAACGAATCGTTTATCTATCGATCCTCGGTGCCGCACCCGAATCAGAGAATCCGTGCCTCTCGTCGAAGGGACGCGCCGAAACGATGCTGCTCGACGATCGCGTCGCCACGACGGTCTTGCGCGTACCGATGGTACTCGGAGGCGATGACCCTGCATCTCGATCGCTTCGAAATCAGGCTAAAGCGAAATCGATCCGACTCATCGGAGGCGGGCGCACACTGCAACAGCCAATCGACCAACGCGACGTTGTTCGCGCAGTACTGGCCGCCATGATCGCGCATCCCGGTCGAGATCTCTCGCTCGATGCCGGGGGGCCAGAATGTCTTTCCCACAGAAACCTGGTGCTACGTGCGGCGAGGCTTTGGAATAACGAACCGCAGATTCGAGCCTTTCCGCTCGGACTGTCTCGCTTCGGTGTCAGCTGTTTGGATAAGCTGTTGCGGAATCCGCCGATCACCCGTGCGATGTTCGACATTCTTCAACACGACGATCGCATTGACATCGAAACCTTCTGCGAAACCCTCGGAATCGAGCTGACACCGCTCGACACCACGCTGTCTGATCTCATCGGACCCGAAAGCGAGCCTCCTGCATGAGTGTGGAAAATTCTAAGCCGCTAGAAACGGGCCATAAACTTGCGACGTGGCAACAGCTCCTTCCATGGGGCATTACGCTCATCTGCTTCGGCTACCTCTATACGCGCCTCTCGGGCGCGGCGGCGCGCGAAGGCCTCGACCTGATCGAATATCTGACAGGGATTTTTGCCCGCGTCTCATGGACGCGCTGGCTCGCGCTGATGGTGCCCTACTCGATATTCTTCTTTCTGATCGATTCGCTCGTCGTGTGGCGTGTCGTATCGTGGTTCAACACGCCCGTGCGCTACCTCGACATTCTGCCAATTCGAGGCAGCAGCTACATCCTGTCTATCGTGAACGAGCAGGTCGGCAAGGGCGCGATGGGTCTATACCTGAATAGACGTTACGGCGTACCGGGATGGGAAGTCGGATCGAGCATGATCTTCATCATGTTCTGCGAGTTCTTCTATCTGCTCGGATGGGCAACGATTGGATGGAGCCTGCGACGGCACGAACTGCCCGAGGTGTTCGGACTCATCCCTTGGATCGCGTGTGGCGCAGCGGTCTTCTTCATCGGGTGGCTGCTTTTTTTCCGCGGCCCACTAGGAAAGGGCACGGCTCTCGCCGAACGCCCAATCTTCAAGAGCTTCCGTGAGGCCAGTGGCTTGCGATATCTGACGATCATCGTCCTGAGGTCGCCGGCTCTTCTAGTGGCGGTTGTCGTCTACACGAATGCCCTACGGCTCTTCGGTGTCGAAGCCGATTACGGTCAGATGCTCGGATATTTGCCCGTGATCTTCTTTGGCGCGGCGACGCCGGGTCCAATGCGAACAGTCGCAATTACGCTCTGGGTCATCCTCTTTCCGGGTAACGAAGGTGAAATGACGACCTTCGGCTTCGTCCAACACAACTTCTTCATCTTCTTCAACGCGGCGATTGGCTTGCTCTTCCTCCGCCGTGCGAACCGCGAACTCTTCGACGGAGCCGAGGCCGACTAGTTCGAGGCGGGAAAAGCTGCCACGCCGCTCAAGTTAGTTGCGTCTGAGCTCGGACCTAATCACGCGTCCGTTTTTGCCTCGCCAGAACGACACTCAACAATCGGTCGCCCATCGAAATCAATGTTGAGACCACGAGCGCCCAAGCCAGCAAGAGAACGAGTTCGTTAGGCGGCATTGCTAGACCCAGCGCTTCGCGGGTGACGATCACGCCGGGGGGGAAGAAGTAGAAGATCCCGTTCCAACGCCCAATGATGCTGGTCCGAAGTTCACGCCCAGCCAAGATCCGTGAATCGAAAGCGTACTGGAGGAATGCAGCGACGATCAGGATCGGCAAGAGAAGCGGCACCCAACTGCCAGCCACCAATGCGATCTGGCCCAACGTGACAAATGTCGCATCGCTGCCGTGATCGAGAAGACCCCCAAACGCAGAGGTCTCGCCGCGGGCGCGCGCAAGGCGACCGTCGACAAAGTCACTCGCCACGGCCAACCAGAAGAGCAGACAAGCCGCCCGCCAGGATTGACTAGTGATCAACCAATAGAAAACGGGAGCTGCAATCAATCGCAGCGATGTCAACCCATTCGAAAGGGTGAGCCACGATTGCGGTCGATCGGTTGCGGACACGGCCATCAGGCCGTTTGCCCTAGCTCTGCCATTTCGGAATACGATCCTGAATTCGATTCCATCCGAGCCGCTCGAAAAGCTCTTCCGTTCGTTCACGGTCCGCACCCCGATAGGCCAAATCCGTGAGACCCGGCTTCACGCCTGGAACCCGACGAAGCACTGTGGCAAGGTCCTTTGTTCTAAGCGCGCGGGCTCGATGTTCCGCGATCTTCTCGGCGAGTCGACGCGCTCCGCGCACCTCGATGCCCGACCATTCTTCGAAATCGTCCGGAATGTCTTCAATCGAATCGAAGACACTCAAAACGGCCGCCGCAGATTTGGCTCCAACACCGGGTACGCCGGGAAGATTGTCGATCACATCTCCAACAAGGCCGAGATAGTCCGGAATCTGCGATGGCGAAACGCCGAATTTCTCTCGAACACCATCTGCATCGTAGGTTCTCTTTTTTGCCAGATCGTGAACAACGACGCGACCATCTTCTCGAACGAGCTGGCAAAGATCCTTGTCGGTCGTCAGAACTCGCGCGCTTCCTCGACGACCGACAATTTCCGAACAAAGGGTTCCGATGAGATCATCCGCTTCGTAGTTGTCGACCTCATAGGTCGCGAAACCCAGAGCGATTGAAATCTCATGGCACAGATCGAACTGGGGCTCGAGATCATCCGGCGTCTCACCGCGTTGTGCTTTGTATTCCGGTTCGATTTCGTTTCGGAAACTCGTCATCGCGGCATCGAAGCAGACGCCGACATGTGATGGATCTTCGTCCGATGCGTATCGAATCAGCGTATTCGCAAAGCCGTAGGCAGCGTTACAAGGCGTGCCATCCAGCGCTTTCATCGGAGGGAGAGAATAGTAGGCGCGAAAAATGTAGACATGACCGTCGAAGAGATGGACCAACGGGCCCGGGCTACCTCTCGCGGCCATCGCGCGCCCCGATCCTAGAACCGCTCATCGAGAACAGCTTCGACGATCATCTCTGCGGCGTGCTTGATTGGCAGATCACGTTTCTCGCCACTTGCTCGTCGCACGAGCTCGAAAACGCCCGCTTCCAGACCTTTCGGTCCGATCGTGACGCGATAAGGAAATCCAACCAGATCTGCGTCCTTGAATTTGACGCCGGGCCTTTCGTCTCGGTCATCGATAATGACATCGATACCCGCTTCAGTGAGCTTCTCGTAGAGTCGCTCCCCGGCCTCGTGACAATCGACATCCTTTGGTTTGACCACCGTGACAACAACTTCGTAAGGCGCCGTGTTGACTGGCCAACGTATTCCATTTTCGTCGTGGTTAGCCTCCACGACGGCCGCCAAATTGCGATCGAGTCCGATGCCGTAAGACCCCATCACGATCGGAATCGACCCGCCTTTCTCGTCCTGGACCAAAGCGCCCATCGCGACACTGTATTTCGTTCCAAGTTTGAATATATGTCCAACTTCGATGGTCTTGTGAACCGATATGGGCGTCTGACACATCGGACAGCCTTCTCCCGTCGTCACCTCGCGCAAGTCCAACCA
>JAQBEG010000251.1:0-2666 GCA_032123985.1 Deltaproteobacteria bacterium | reverse complement strand
GACACAGGGCAAACAGATGCTCGGCGCGATAGTTCCCGGTGAGGGACGCAGCGATCTTTTCCTCGGAAGCTCGGCAGCGGTAGTCGCGGTGGGCCGCCAGGGCTGCAGGGTCAGTGACGCCGGCGACGATGTCGCGCAGGATTCGCATGCCGGTCTTACCCGTGATGTCGCTGATCACGTTGTGCAGTTGGAGATTCATCTCGACCAACGCCTTTTGCATGCGGTGGATATTTGTTGCTGCAGCTTGAACGAGCTTCTCTCGGTGCCGCAGGTACGCACGCAGCGTGGCGATCTCCGCGGCCGGACGGAAGCTGCCGCGCAGGAGCCCGACGCTGTGAAGCTCCTGGATCCACTGACAGTCCAGGACATCGGTCTTTCTCCCGGGTACGTTCTTGATGTGCCTCGAGTTGACGAGTACGACCTCGAAGCCGCGAGCCTCGAGGATCTCGAAGATCGGGATCCAGTACACACCGGTGGATTCCATCGCCACCGTCTTGATCTTGCAGGCCTCGAGCCAGTCGGCGAGGCGGTGAAGATCAGCCGTGAAGGTCTTGAACGACCGGACGGGCTCGCGATCCCGCTCGGTGGGTACCGCGACAAAATGCGTCTCGGACCCGCAGTCGATCCCTGCGGCGTGGCGGTTGATCCGTTTGAGTAGCGAGGGAGACTTGGGTGTCCTGCCTGTTGTCCCGCGGCTTCGAAGACGGCTCTGTCCCATGGGCGGCTCCTCCTTCACAGGTTTGTGTCGTTGTGGAGCATCCGGGGACAGGGGTGCGACTCGGGGACATTCTCCTAAACGGGATCACGCCGAAGCGCGTCACCAGTGGGGTTGCCGCAACATCCCACGGACCACGCTCATAAACGGGCACGCAAGCACCATTGAGAGTCCGGTCTCGGTCCCCGGCTGCTTCCGCGCAAGTCTACGCGGCCGCGATGGGCACCCAGTTTCTTATCGGGGTTTCGAGCGAAAGCCCGTGAGTCCGGCTCGTAATCCTCGGACACGGGAAAAGGCGACGAATTAACAAATCGTTGATCCGCCGCCCTTTCCGCACTGAAAAAATCCCCTGGGCGCAAGCCCGTGCTGGTTCGAGTCCAGCCTTCGGCATTCAATTGAGTCAACGAGTTGGGGGGATTCCTGAGAGAGCGGCGACGAGTCGTAGAGGCTCGATTGTGCGCCTTTTGTTCAGGTTCTCGGATTGGCGTAGGTGTTCGTCGGGGTGTTGAGCACTCCGGTGCGCAAGTGTCTCAAGGATTGAAGTCTCCGGAACCGCCGGGGCGATTCACTCGCCGGGCACTTCTCGTGGGTGGATCCACGAGGTCGGGGAGGGCAAGTGTCACGGGAACGTCGCCGTCAGGCGTGACCACGACTCGTGTCCACCGTCCTTCGTCGAAATCGCGTTCAGTCGAGGCGGCAAGGGCGCGGAGAACCGCATCGAGATGCTGGAGCGCGCGTACGCCAGGGCGGCGCATGCGTCTTTTGGGGCCGATCTGCGCCGGCCACGGGTACGCGTCCGGGGAAGCCACGGGAAGACCGTGGTCCTCGAAGAGGTCGGCGTCTTCCAGCGGAGCCTCGTTGATGGGGCCGAAGAACACGCACCACGCCGAATCGTGCTCGAACGGTGCCGTGTCGGGTCGCCGCCTCATGGCGTCCGCGAGGCGCGGCGAGTCGAACAGGATCACGCCGAACTCCTCTCCGCCCGCGCCGAGGACAAGGCCATGCTGCGCGTCACGGAGACCGGCAGGGGTTTCGATTCGGAGCAGGTCCTCGTCGGTGAGATGTCGCCAGGGCGCGGCTTCGTAAAACAGCCGCGCAGCCTCCGCGAACGACCTCACGCGCTCCAGGCACATCTCCGGTGCGTCGAGAATCCCCGGTGCCGGATTCGTCGCCGCTTCGTCGGCGAGATGCCTGAGCGCTTCCTCCACGTGCTGGAGCTTGGGCGTCACTTCGACGGGGATTCCGAGCTCGGACAGCGAGGGTGCGAGCAACGCAGCCTCGACCGGGTCAGTCACCTCGACACGGGCGGGAAGATACCCGCCCCATCTCTCGTGCCGGGCGAATTCGACGAACGCGTCCATGACGAGGTTGGCGGACGTGTCGACGGGCTCCACGGCATCCCCCAAGTGGACTTTGCCGAAGGAACTGACCCAGACCGCCGCGCGTGGTCGGAACGGCTTGACGCCCTGAGGTGTGACCCAAAGTGGGAGACGCCGCAGCCCCCCTTGCCAGGTCACTCCACGCCGGATGGAGAGCTTCTTCAGGGAGTCGAAATCGCGTGCGGTCAAGAGAGTTCCTTTTTCCTGAAAGTCCCGGGCTTCGAGGTCGAGTGCTCGCTCGGACCTTACTTCTGCTGCGAATCCCGCAGGCCCGGATCGCCGGGCAAATCGCGCACGAGTGTCGGGAGGTCATCCTCAATGAGGCGGTTCCGCAGACTGACGACCTCCGACCAGGGGATGGTCGGAAAGGGAGTCGCCTCTCCCGTGACATGCACGGGCGCGGCGAATCGGCCACCAACCCATTCCCGCCCTCCTGTGCTCAAGTCTCGCCCGAGGTGTCCGCGAGGTCCGGGATCTCTTCTGGAGTTAGCCATCGCACTTTTCCGTCGCGCCATTCCGGGACAGAGTTTCCGGCCCGCTTGTGGGCTCGCAGCGCATCGCTTACGGCTCGG
>JAQBEG010000250.1:0-2614 GCA_032123985.1 Deltaproteobacteria bacterium | reverse complement strand
GAGCCCATCGCGGTAGTCCAACGAGTCGGTGTTCGCGATCTCGTAGCCAAGCTCGGAGATCGCGCTCCCGAGCATCTCGGTCAGGATTTCGTTCTCATTTTCGTCGAGTTCGAGAGTGGGCATAGACCGCGGAATATACCTGAGCGCGAACCGGCGGCAAAGAAAGAATGGACAATCAAAAGCGTGGCTTTCTGTCCCGCCTCCGTTGTAAATGCCTCAGATTCCACGATCGAAGTTGAATTCAGGCTTTCTTCTTCGCGTGGTGGAGGCACAATGTGTTGGGACGAATCTTGCATCAGGAGGTTTAAAATGGCGTACACACACTACGACCGCTTGACTGCTCTGGACGCGTCGTTCCTGGAACTGGAATCCGATTCCGTTCACATGCACGTGGGATCGGTCGGAATCTTCGATCCTGGACCGTCGACCGACGAATCGGGCGGAGTGGACTTCGACCACATCCTTCGGCAGATCGAAGTGGGACTGCTACGAGCACCGCGTTTCCGACAAAAGCTGGCTGCCGCGCCTCTCACGGGTCACCCCGTCTGGGTTGACGATGAACACTTCAACCTCCTTTATCACGTACGCCACACCGCGCTCCCGCTTCCGGGTGACGAGCGGCAGCTCAAACGTCTGGTCGGGCGCATCATGTCCGAAAAGCTGGACCGTTCCAAACCCATGTGGGAGATGTGGATCGTTGAGGGGCTCGACAGTGGACGGATCGCACTGGTTTCCAAGGTCCACCACTGCCTGATCGATGGCATTTCGGGGGTCGACCTGTTGGCCGCTTTCATGGGTGTCGATGAAGCGCATAGCGCGACGCCGAGTGAGTATCGCTGGTTGCCTCGGCCGGCGCCGAGCCCGGTTCAGATGGTCGTCGACGAGGCATGGCGCCGAGCGACGTTCCCAGGCAAGGCAGTAGCCGGAATCTTTCGCAGCCTCGGTCGCCCCAACGAGTCGTTTCGGGAGGCGTCGCACACGGCCTCGGGCTTCATCGAAGGCCTCGCGAAGACGCTGACGCCTGCGTCCGAGACGCCGCTCAACCTGCCGATTGGTCCGCACCGACGCTTTGATTGGACGCGCTTCGATCTCGGCGTCGTGCGCGAAATCAAGACGAAGCTCGGCGGTACGTTGAACGATGTGGTGTTGGCCTGTGTTTCGGGCGCCGTTCGCAGTTTCCTGCTCGACCACGGCTTCGACGTCGATGACATCGACTTTCGCGTCTTCATTCCCGTAAGCACGCGCAGCGAGTCACAGCGCGGCAAGCTCGGCAACCAGGTTTCGATGGTCGTTGCCTCGCTTCCGGTCGGCGAGCCGGACCCGAAAAAGCGGCTCGCGCGGATCACGGCGGAGACTCGAAGAATCAAGGCATCCGGCCAGGCCGAGGGAACCGAGGCCTTCGAGGAAATCGGCGACTGGACTTCGACCCGTCTGATTACTTCACTGGCCAGGCTGGCCGCGTCGCGCCGAACTTTCAATCTGGTCGTCACCAATGTTCCAGGGCCGCCAGGTCCGGTCTATCTGAGTGGCTCCAGAATGCTCGAGTCCTATCCCCTGGTGCCTCTATACGAGAATCAGGCCCTTGGCATCGCGCTCTTCAGCTATGACAGCGGGCTCTACTGGGGCTTCAATTCGTGCTGGGATCGCATGCCGGAACTCCACGAGTTCGTGCTCGCCATCGAACACGAGTTCGAAGTCTTGCGAAAGCTCTAGGAGAAACGAGGAATGACTGAGCCTCATTACGACCGCCTTACACAGCTCGATAATTCATTCCTGATCTATGAAGACACTGACCCGGCGGGTGCCATGCACGTGGCCTCGACCCAGTTCCATGAGGCCGCGCCTCTACAGCGCCCGGACGGCGCGCTCGACATCGAGCGGATCGAGGAATACGTGCTCTCTCGCCTCGATCGGATTCCACGCTACCGCCAGCGGATCCGCCGCACGCCCATCGAGGGCCACCCGATCTGGGTCGACGATGCTTCCTTCAATATCCACTATCACGTTCGCCACGCTCGCCTGCCGCATCCTGGCGATGAGCGGCAACTCAAACGAATGGTGGGGCGCATCTTCTCTCAGCGCCTCGATCGCGAGAAACCGCTCTGGGAACTGTGGTTCATTGAGGGCCTCGAAGGAAACCGCCTGGCCGTGCTCTCGAAGGTGCATCACTGCATGGTCGACGGCGTCTCCGGGGCAGAGTTGATCGCGGCGCTCCTCACTCCGACTCCTCAAGAGAAGCCTGATCTGCCGCATCACTGGGCGCCTCGCCGGATCCCAACCGACCTCGCCCTCGGTGCCGGTGAAATCGCGCGAATAGCGCGCGCTCCGATTTCGCTGGGCAATGCGGTAGGGCGTCTCGTGCGGGACGAGGATGACGCTCGCCACCAGTTCGCCGAACGCATGCGCGCGGTCCGGCGAGTCCTCGGCGATTCCGGCGGAACGACGCCAGTTGCTTTCAACCGCCCTGTTGGCCCGCACCGGCGCATAGATTGGGTGACCCTGCCCATCGACGAAATCAAGCACGTGGGACGCGCTTTGGGTGCGACGCTCAACGACGTGGTTCTCGCGACGGCCGCGGGAGCCTTCGGCCGGTTCCTGTCGCGCGACCGTGGCA
>JAQBEG010000249.1:0-13883 GCA_032123985.1 Deltaproteobacteria bacterium | reverse complement strand
CTCCCATGAGACGGCCTGACTGCCGATCTCGCCGTTCACCCATCCCGCGATGATCGCAGAGAAGAGACCTGCACCGCCACCTGCATGCACGATGTGGAGGCCATCGGGACGAAACTTCGGAATCGACTTGCCTCGCACGCTATCGGGCAGACCCTCGGCGATTCCCAGCGCGCCACGAACGAGGTCGTCTCCCGCCATCAACGTCAGCTCGTGCAGCTTCGCGCGAAGATCCGCCTTGGACCAGCCCGCTTCGCGAAAGATGCGCGAATGCTCGGGTGACACGATGAGAATGGCATCGAAGGCCATGACCAACTTGGGCGAGTACATCGTCCGCAGGCTCTCTGCGAAACTTCGCGCAAGCGATTCGGGTTCGCGCGAGATTTGATCCACGATCGTTCGAGGACCCTCGCCCGGAAAGAGCGTCACGGTGTTGGTCCCCGCGTCGAAGCCAAAATCCGTCGACAGCGGTGTCCAGGGTGAACCTTCCTCATCCTCGGCAAAGCAGAATCCGACTTTGCCGGGATTACCGAGGGTCGCACGGTCGACGTCACCCGGCCGACCTCCCCCGACATTGCGGACGACGAGCTGAAGCGCTCGACCGATCGTGCTATTCGCCTGATTCCCCTGACCCAGCACGTTCTTTCCCGAATTCATGTTGATGTGTTTGCGGATCGGACCGTTCACGATCAGCACCGGCCCCGTCGACATCGTCGTCGCGAGCAGTCCATGAATATTGAACTTGTCCGTGCATGCGGCCTCGACGGCGGCCAGCACGACGGGAAGATAGGAGGGTCGACAGCCGGCCATGACTGCATTGATCGCGACCTTCTCGACCGTACATGGCGCCAGGTCCGGCGGCACGATGGCGACCAATTCATCAGGCTTTCTCGTCGTCCCTTCGAGCATCGCGAGCACGCGCGCTTCGGTCGGTGGAACGACCGGCAGGCCGTCGCTCCAGCCGCGATCGACGCAGGCCTGCATCTCGTCTTCGAGCGTCGCGATCTCGACGCGCCGCGACCCGAGCTTCGACCCTGAAAAGCGAACGGCGAGCTCCGGCGCGCGCGACGGATCGACGGAGAGCGAGCCACAACCCGGACGGAGTTCCGGCAGACCCGGGCCAAGTCCCTGGACGCCGGTCAGCGCTTCCCATTCTCCGCGATGCCAGCCGAGCGCACGTTCGACCTCGCGACCGGACTCGACGCGCAGAAGTGTCGGGACCGCTTCGATGTCGTGATGCCACGAGACGGAAAGATCCGTGTCATCGATCGCGTCGATGCCCGCCGGAAACGTGGGGTCGTCTTGCGTATAGACAGTGAGCGGAAGCTTGCGTGCGATTGCAGCCAGGACCGGCTCGACGAGTTCACACGTTGGGCAATCGCGCTTCACGAAGGCGATGACACCCGTGGGCAAAGGCGGTCGCTCGGGTTCGGAAGATTTTGTCGACAGGGGGACTTGACTCATACATCCAGAATACCCGATTCGCCGGCGCGCGTAGACCCGGGATCGACTTGCTAGCGTCTGGGAAACCCAGGAGCCCCCAATCCATGCCCCCCCTTCGCGGCCCCCTTGATGGCTTTCGAATCATCGATCTGACCACCATGATCTCAGGCCCCATGGCGACGGGACTCCTCGGCGACCAGGGCGCCGACGTAATCAAGATCGAGGCACCGGGAGTCGGCGATCTCATGCGTCTGCTCGGCCGTCCGCGCGAAGGCATCACGGCCAGCTTCGCCACCACCAATCGCAACAAACGCTCCGTCGTGCTGGACCTGAAGGACAGCGCGGACCACGACGCTTTCCGAAAACTGGTCGAGACCGCCGATGTCGTCGTGCAGAATTTTCGGCCCGGCGTCGTGGATCGCATGGGCATCGGCGAGGCCGACCTCCGCAACTTGAAGGCCGATCTGATCTACGTCTCGATCTCGGGTTTTGGCGAGGTCGGCCCCTACGCTAATAAGCGTGTCTACGATCCCATTGTTCAAGCGCTCTCGGGTCTCGCCACCATCCAGGGCGATCGCGGCCTAGGCCGACCGCGCATGATGCGACTCGTGATTCCCGACAAAGTCACTGCGATCACCGCCGCACAAGCGATCACCGCGGCACTCCTTGCGCGTGAGCGAACCGGCAAGGGCCAACATGTCCGGCTGTCGATGATCGATGCCATGATTGCCCTGGCCTGGCCCGAGGGTTATGCAGGTCACACCTTCGTTGGCGAGGAGGTTGATGTCCCGCGCAACGCACTCGCGCAGGACCTGGTCTACGAGACTTCCGACGGCTGGATGACCGCAGGAGCGGTCTCGGATTCAGAGTGGCAAGGGCTGGCGCGTGCGCTCGATCATCCCGAATGGCTCGATGACGAGCGATTCAGGACGGCCGGTGGTCGCGTCGCGTATGCGAAGGAACGCCTCGACCAGACGGCCTCGGTCCTCAAATCGCGCACGACCAGGGAATGGCTCGACAAGCTCGATGCGGAACAAGTCCCGTGCGCTCCGATCCTGCCACTCGCCGACGTCATTCGCCATCCTCAGATCGTCGCCAACGAGCTCATCGTCGAGAGCGACCATCCCGTTGTCGGCCGCATTCGGCAGCCGCGCGCGGCCGCCCGCTTCGACCAGACTCCGACCACATTGGAACGTCCTGCGCCGACTCACGGGCAGCACACTGAAGAAATCCTGAAAGAACTCGGCATCAAGCGACCAGCTCGTTAGTCGACGAAAAAGAAAAGAGGGTTACCCATGACACGTATGAACGGACAATGGCGGCTTGCAAAACGGCCGGAAGGCATGATTCAGGAATCGGATTTCGAGTACAAGGAAGAACCTGTTCCCGCGATCAAGGACGGGGAAGTCCTGATCCGCAATCTCTATCTCGCCTTCGAACCGGCGATGCGCGGCTGGGTCGACGATATCCCGAGCTATATCCCGCCGGTTGCCCTCGGCGAAGTCATGCGGGCCTCGACCGTCGGCCAGGTCATCGAGTCGAAGAATCCGGCCTATCCAAAAGGCCAGCTGATTTCCGGCATGCTCGGTTGGCAGCAATACGTCGTCAGCGACGGATCCCCCGGCCCCTTCGGCGGTCTCTCCCTCGTACCGGACGGCATAGCACCCTACAAAATGCTGAGTCTCCTCGGCGGAACGGGGTTGACCGCGTATTTCGGGCTCTTCAAGGTCCACCCGGTGAACGAGGGCGACAACGTCCTCGTGTCGGGTGCGGCCGGCGCGACCGGTTCCGTCGTTGCACAGATCGCACGGATTTGTGGCGCAGCCAAGGTCGTCGGCATCGCCGGCGGTCCCGAAAAATGCGACTGGCTTCGAGATAAAGCGAAGCTCGATGGTGCGATCGACTACAAGAACGAGAATGTGGGCGATCGAATCAGAGAAGAGTTTCCGAAGGGTGTCGACCTCTTCTTCGACAATGTCGGCGGTGAAATCCTCGATGCGACGCTCACGCGCATGGCGAATTTCGGCCGCATCACGCTCTGCGGCGGAATTTCGGCCTACAACGAAAAGGAACTTCCGCCGGGTCCTCGCAACATCATGCAGATCGTCATCCGCAGACTCTCGGTCAAAGGCTTCATTCTGATCGACCATTTCGGAAGCATTGGCGAAGCGGTCACCGATCTCAGTCGCTGGAGCGCATCGGGCGACCTGGTCGTCGAAGAAGACATCCAGGAGGGCTTCGAGAACACGCCCAAGACGTTCCTGCGCCTGTTCCAGGGCAAGAACCTCGGCAAGCAGCTTCTCAAGATCGGGGACGCGGAATAGCAGGCCGGCCCTTCAATCCCGCGACGAGTCGATCAGGCGACCGGTGAAACTTCGACCGGAATTCCGTTCAGCACGGCGTTCCCGCTCGCAACATCGATCACCCGATCGTCGGTCAGCGTATTGCTCCCGACGCCGGCATGGGCCGCCGCGACGCCCAGTCGAATCCCGTCTACGTCGTGGCCCCAGCCATGCGGAAGTGAAACCACGCCGGGCATCATCGACTCGCTCGTCTCGACGGCAACGCGGACCGAACCGACTCGCGACCGCACTTCGGAATCGCTGCCGTCCGAAAGACCGAGACGCGACGCATCGTCCGGGTGCATGAGCAGAGTGCATCGAGAGCGACCCTTCACGAGCGACTCGATATTGTGCATCCAGGTGTTATTCGATCGGACGTGGCGCCGACCGATCAACAAGAGCTGGTCATCGTTGATCGGCTCTTCGAGTCGCGCGCGAACCCGTGCCCAATCTTCGACGAGCTGTCTGGGCGCGAGCTCGAAGCGACCGGATTCAGTCTTGAGTCGCCCTGGGAATCGCTCGACCATCGGACCGAGGTCGACTCCGTGGGGATGCTCTGCAAGCTTTCCCAGAGAGATGCCACCGGGCTTGGCGCCGAAGAGGTCTCCCTGCCAACCCGTCCGCAAGCGAAGATCGAGTTGTTTGCCGACCGGAGACAATCCTTCGAGTTCGGCGAGAATTTCGTCCCGGTTGCGATCGGCAATTGGACTCGAGGGGTCTTTCAAGAGCCGATCAACGGCCTCGGAAACGATCTCATCATGCAGCGTCGACGGATCTGCTTTTGCACCCTGACCGCGCAAGATGAGTACCAATCGTGCGAAGATGTCCTCCTCGGACGGACCTTCCGATACAAAGACCGGCGGCGCATATTTCGCAAAGCTGCGCACGGCATTCGCCAGAAACGTGAGTTCGTATTGCTCCTCGCACAGACCAGAGGGCGGGGGCAGGATCACGTCCGCGTGACGCGTCGTCTCGTTGACGTAGATATCGATGGCGAGGTGAAAATCGAGCCCGGCAAATGCACGATCGAGTCGTTCACTGTTGGGAAACGAGCGCACTGCATTCGACGCCACGGTGATCGCCGCGCGAATCTGACCTTCTCCGGCCGTCTCCATCTCCTCCGCCAGACCCGCCGCCGGAAACTCCCCATTCACTTCGGGGTAGCCCCGTACGCGACTCTTCCAGCGACCCGTGCGGTAGCCACGTCCGCCGGGTTCACGATCGTCGATGCGCGACGCGATCGGCGAAGACGTCATAGTGCCACCCGGGCGGTCGAAATTGCCCGACAGGATATTCAGGATGGCGGTCATCCAGGCACTGGCCGTGCCAAACTCGACGGTATGCGCACCCATGCGTCCGTAGACCGCGCCAGCCGCTGCGCTGGCCAGGTCTCGGGCCTGACGCCGAGTCGTCTCGGCATCGATGCCACAGATCGGAGCAACACGCTCCGGTGTAAAGGAAGCCACCAGTGCGCGAACTTCTTCGACCCCTTCGACCCAGGGCTCCAGACGTCCGATCGAAACCAGGTCTTCCTCGAAAAGCGTGTGAACGAGTGCGGCGAGCCAGAAGACATCGGTCCCCGGGCGAATGAATAGATGCTCATCCGCGCGTTCGGCCGTCTCACTCTTGCGTGGGTCGACGACGACGAGGCGGCCACCGCGCGCAGGCATGGCCTTCAAGCGTCCGGGAAAGTCGGGGGCCGTCACGAGACTTCCATTCGAAGCCATCGGGTTTGCGCCGAGCATCAACAGGTGGTCAGTCCGGTCGATATCGGGCAGGGGGAAGACGTTCGGATCGCCCCACAACAGGCCGGACACGAGGTGTTGAGGCATCTGGTCGACGGTCGAAGCCGAGTAGAGGTTGTGGGTGCCGGCCGACAAAACGAGGGGCCGGACGTAGAGACCGGTCGAGAGGTGATGGACGATCGGGTTTCCGAGCAACAACGCGAGTGACTGACGGCCGTGCTGATCGAAGATCCGCGAAAGCCTTTGATCGATCTCGGCGAAGGCTTCGTCCCAGGTGGCCTCTTCGAGCCGACCATTGCGACGAACCAGCGGCGTCTGTAGCCGATCCGGATCGTGATGGAGATCGCCGAGCGTCGAGCCCTTGGGGCAAATGAATCCGGCGCTGAAGGGGTCTTCTTTGTCACCTCGAACCCGAACGACCCGGTCGCCTTCGATCTCGATCGCAACCCCACAAGTCGCCTCACATAGAGGACAGGTTCGATAGACGGTTCGGGTCTCGCTCGACGGGGTCTTTTCGGGGGGCATTCGGTTCTCTCCTCGGCCCCATTCTAGGGAAATCTTGGCGCCCGGTAGACCCAGAGCCTGATTCTGGAATCAATTGACACACCGTCAGCTGGAATCTAGCCTTTCAGATCTGCGCGCTCCCCCCAGGATGAGTCTGTCGACCGACGGGCTTGCGGAAGCCAAAAAGGATCCGATGCGCTCATCGAAGACGCTGCCCTTCCTGATTCTGGGCGCGGCCGCTGTGGTTGTGCTGGTTCTTTATTTCGCTCGACGAACGCCCGAAGAAACCGTCCAGCACGACGCAGCACCCTTGGTTCGCGTCGTCGTTGCCGAACCGACTCCCTACCGATTTTCCGTCACGGCTCATGGGTCCGTATCTCCGCGAGCCGAGAGCGATCTGATTCCGCAGGTCTCGGGTGAGGTGGTCTGGATCTCACCCTCGCTCGCAGCAGGCGGATTCTTTGAAAGCGGCGACGTCCTGGCCCGCATCGATCCGGCGGACTCTCGCGTCGATCGCGAGACCGCCCGAGCCGAGGTCGCTCGCGCCGAGAGCGAGCAGGGCCGCGCCAAGAAGGAGCGCGACCGCCAACGACGACTCGTCAAGAGTTCCGTCGCGAGCGAGTCACGAATCGACGATGCCGAAAACGCTTTCCGAGTGGCCGAAGCCAGTCTTCGGGAAGCACGGGCTCGCCTGGAGCGGGCGGAACGCGATCTCACCCGGACGGAGCTCACGGCGCCTTATCGTGGACGCGTTCGCAGCGAGCAAGTCGACGTCGGTCAATTCGTCACCCGTGGCGCGCCGATCGCCAGGCTCTATGCAGTCGACTACGCCGAAGTGCGTCTTCCGGTCCCAGACCGCGAGCTCGCCTATCTGGAAGTTCCGCTGGTTCCGCGAATCGGAGACGCCGCGGATGCACCGCCGACTCCGGGCTCGCGCGTCGTGCTCAGCGCCGAATTCGCGGGTCAGCTTCACGACTGGGAAGGCACGCTCGTCCGCACTGGAGCAGAACTCGACCCGCGCAGTCGTATGGTTCAACTCGTCGCTCGTGTGTCCGATCCCTATGGCCTCGAGACTGGCCTCGAGACTGGTCTGGAGAGCAGTCCCGAATCGGAACGCACCACTCCGCTGGCAGTCGGTCTCTTTGTCGAGGCGGAGATCGAAGGCCGAGCTGTCGATCGAGTATTCGTCATTCCCCGCGACGCGCTGCGAGACGGAAACCGAATGTGGATCGTCGATGCCGAGAAGCAGATTCAAATTCGAGACGTCGAGGTCCTGCGCACCGAACGCGACAACGTAATTATCGGCGCCGGTCTCGTTTCGGGGGACCGCGTTTGTACATCGCTGCTCGCCGCCGCGATCAACGGGATGAGGGTCCGCGTTCTCGACGATGAGGAGAGCGCGGGGCTCGCAGAACGAGTCGATCCATCAGATCAGGCGATTCAATGAACGGGGCCATCGCCTGGTTTGCAAGAAACCATGTCGCGGCCAATTTGCTGATGGCGTTGATGTTGTTTGGTGGGCTCGTGAGCCTGCCGAGCATCCAGCAGAAGACGTTTCCGGATATCGACATCAACGTCATCTCGATCGGCGTGGTCTACCTCGGCGCGGCTCCCGAAGAGGTCGAGCAAGGCGTCTGCATTCGCATCGAGGAGGAGATCAACGGCATCAACGGCATAGAGGAGATCACGTCTTCTGCGGCCGAGGGTGCTTGCGGCGTGAGCGCCGAGCTCATAGACGGCTACCCGGTCGACCGCGCTCTGTCAGAAATCAAGAATGCGGTCGACTCGATCACCACGTTTCCGATCGAGACCGCAAAACCGATCGTCAGCCATGTCGAACGCAAACGCACCATTCTCCAGATCGCGGTGAGCGCAGACGCTTCGGAGAAATCTCTCAAAGTCTACGGCGAGCGAATCCGCGACTCGATTTCGAGCCTGCCGAACGTCACTCAAGTCGAACTTCGCAATGCCCGCGACTATGAGATTTCAGTCGAGGTCTCCGAAGAGACGCTGCAAAAATTCGGACTGACCTTCGATGAGGTCGTCGCCGCCGTCCGGCGCGGCTCCCTCGACCGGCCTGGTGGATCGATCAAAACCGCCGGAGGCGAAATTCTTCTTCGTACGAAAGGCCAGGCGTATACGCGGCCGGAGTTCGAGAAGATCGTGCTCCGAACTGAACCCGACGGTACGCGACTTCTGCTCTCGGACGTGGCAACCGTGATCGATGCTTTCGACGAAGAGGACCGCTACGCCTTCTTTGACGGACACCCGGCCGTCAGTGTCAACGTCTTCCGGGTCGGCGACCAGAAAGTCCTCGAGCTCGTCGATACGGTGCTGGGCCAGCTCGATACTCTGCGCGACCAGCTGCCGGACGGTCTTTCGATCACGACCTGGCTAAACTCAGCGAATCAACTTCGCGATCGGCTGGATATACTCATCAAGAACGGTGTTGGCGGTTTCATACTCGTCTTCGCGGTCCTCGCACTCTTTCTTCGCCTGAAGCTGGCGATCTGGGTCAGCCTGGGCGTCCCGTTGTCAATCCTCGGCGCCCTCTTCGCTTTTCCGCTCGCGGGTGTCTCGATCAACGCAATCTCGCTATTCGCGTTCATCATGGTGCTCGGCCTACTCGTCGACGACGCAGTCGTCGTCGGCGAGAACGTTCACCGTCATCAAGAGAACGCTGAAGATCCGATGGAGGCCGCGATTACCGGCGCGAGAGAGGTCGCGATTCCGGTCATCTTCGGGGTGCTCACGACGATCGCCGCGTTTGGACCGCTGATCTACTCGCCCGGCACGATGGGCCAAATTTTCAGTGTAATTGGCATCTCCGCCGTTCTCTGCCTGAGCTTCTCGGTCATCGAATCACAGTTCGTCCTTCCCTCGCATCTCGGCCATATGAAATGGAATAACCCTGAAGACGCTGAGCGGCAGGGTTCACTTCGAGCCGGCTGGAAGAAATTTCAGACGAAAATGTCGACGAGCCTCAATAGACTCGCGCACAACCAATATCGCTCCTTACTCGATCGGGCACTCGGCGCCCGGTACTCCGTCATCGCAGGCGGAATCGGCATCCTCGCGATCGCGATCGCAACCGGTTTTCTGGGAATTGGCTCGGCCAAGATGAACTTTTCGTTCTTCCCGCCGATCGAGAGCGACTACGTCACGGCGTCACTTCTGATGGCACAGGGAACTCCGGTCGCGGAAACGGAGCGGGCGGCTCGACTCCTGCTGGAGTCCGCACATCGAACGCAGAGACAGATGGACGAAGACGGTCTCGAAGTCCGCGGTGAGTCGCTGGTCAAACACATCCTCCTTTCGATCGGCGAGCAGCCCATGAGCGGTGGTGGTGGACCCCGCGGCGGCGTCGGCACGATCGGAAGTCATGCAGCCGAGGTCAGTATCGCGGTTCAGTCGGGCGATGACCGTCCGATCAGCGCCGCCGAGATCAAGCGTCGATGGCGCAGCCTGACTCCCGCAATCCCCGGCGTCGTTGAACTGACGTTCAGTGCGGATCTGTTCAGCGTAGGAGACCCGATCGACATTCAGCTTCGATCGAATAACGTCGATAACCTGCGCGAAGCGGCGGATCGATTGAAGCTCAAGCTCAGCGAGTTCACGGGCGTCTCCGACATCAACGACTCCTTTCGCGAAGGCAAGCAGGAAATCAAGCTCGGAATTCTGCCGGCCGCGCAATCGCTCGGAATCACGCTCGACGATCTATCGAAGCAGGTCCGGCAAGCCTTCTACGGCGAGGAAGCGCAGCGTATCCAACGCGGCCGGGACGATCTCCGCGTGATGATCCGCTACCCGGAAGATGCGAGACGGTCCCTCGCCGATCTCGAAGATCTGCGAATTCGCACACCGAATGGCGGCGAGGTTCCCTTCTACGCCGTCGCACATGCCGAACTCGGACGCGGCTACGCGACGATCAAACGCGCGAATCGCCAGCGGGTCATCGATGTCACGGCGGATGTCGATGCCAAGCAAGTCGCGGCAGGCGACGTGATCGCAGAACTCGAGCAGTCGTTCCTTCCACTCCTGGCTGCAGATTACCCGGGCCTGACGCACTCGCTCGAGGGCGCCCAGGCGGAGCAGAACGAGAGCATCCTTGGGCTCTTCAAGAATTTCGCGATCGCGCTGCTGGTAATCTATGCACTGTTGGCCATTCCGCTGCGCTCCTATGTCCAACCCTTGATCATCATGGCGGTCATCCCGTTTGGACTCGTCGGAGCGATCTTTGGACATTGGTTCATGTATTTCGCACGCGCAATCTTCACGGACCAGACGTTCAATTTCTCGATGATGTCGATCTTCGGCTTCGTCGCATTGACGGGAGTCGTCGTCAACTCGAGTCTCATACTGGTCCACTACATCAACGAACAGCGTTCGAAGGGGATCGCGCTCGAAGAGGCAGTTCGCGCGGCGGGCGTGGCCCGTTTCCGTCCGATCGTATTGACGTCGCTCACGACCTTTGTTGGACTCGCCCCGATCCTGCGTGAAACCAGCGTCTCGGCGCAATTCCTGATCCCGATGGCAACGTCGCTCGGATTCGGCGTCGTCTTCGGGTCGGCGATCTCCCTGTTTCTAGTCCCGAGCGCCTATCTCGTGCTCGAGGACCTCAAGATGATCCTTTCACGCGGGAAAGCAGGCACGCCTAAGATCCACGCTCTTCACTCGCTCGCGATCCGAATCTCAGACGACAGCACGACCTAGAGAAGCTCGGACGCCACGATTTCGAGCGCCTCGGGCTGCATTCCACCGATGAGCATCGTGCCGACTTCTAGACGCTTTCCCGCTTGCTTCCAGGCCTGCAGACGATCGCGAATCTTGCCCTCCGAGCCGACGAGATGCACCGCGTCCACCAGGGCATCCGGCACGGCTGCGATGGCCTCCGACTTCTGGCCTGCGAGGAAGAGATCCTGAATCTTCACTGCCGCTTCCTCGAAGCCAAGCCGTTTTGCATAGTCGTTGTAGAAATTCTTGTCGCGCGCACCCATTCCCCCGATGTACTGAGCGAGGCCGGCCTTCACCGGCATCATCGCCTTCTCGACATCATCGCTGAGGATGACGGTACAGGACGTCATGACATCGAAGTTCGCGAGACTCTTTTGCCCCGCTGCCTTCGCGAAGCCCTTCTCGAAATGAGGCTTCAGAATTTCATCGTAACGCTCCGGATCACACATCATTGGAATCACGCCGTCCGCCACTTCGGCGGCGCAGGCAAGGCCATTCGGACTGATCGACGCCGTGTAGATAGGGATCGATGGATCGCCGTGCAGGATGCTCTTGAGCGGTTTCCCGAGGCCGGTCGTGCCCTCCCCCTTACAGGGAATCTCGTAGTGCGTTCCCGAAAACTCGAGCGGTTTCTCGCGCTCCCAGATCTGCCGGATGATCTGGACGTATTCGCGTGTTCGCGTCAGCGGCTTGCCGTAAGGCACGCCGTGCCAGCCCTCTACGACCTGCGGCCCCGACGGCCCGAGACCGAGCTTGAAGCGTCCTCCAGACAACTGATTCAAGCTCGTCGCCGTCATCGCGGTCATTGCCGGAGTACGCGCGGGCATCTGCATGATCGCCGTGCCGACATTGATCTTCTCGGTCTTCGCAGCAATCCACGTCGCCGTCGTCACCGCGTCGTTCCCATAGGCCTCGGCCGTCCATGCTGAATCGAAGCCCAGTTTCTCCGCATGTTTGATCAGATCGAGATTGAGGATGACACGTGGTCCAAAGGTCATCGCACCGATTGCGAGCTTCATGGGGGACTCCTTTTGCGAGCGCGACTAGCGCTGCAGTGTTTTCTGGGCGTTCTCGGCAAATTTCTTTGCGGCTTCATCATCCATGATCAGGTTCTTCACCTTGAAAGGAACTTCGATTCCCCGCTGGCAGCCGGGCCGCTCCCGGATCGCGTCGAGCCAGCGTCTCAAGTTCGGCAGGCCCTCGATCGAAACGCCCGACCACTTATACGTGCGGACCCAACACCAGTTGGCGATATCCGCGATGGTAAACTCCCCGCCCGCCAGCCATTCGCTGTCGCTCAGACCGCGTTCGATGACTTCGAAGAGCCGTCGAGTTTCGTTTTGATAGCGATCGATCACCGGTTGGATCTTCTCCGGAAAATATCGATGGAACACATTGGCCTGACCCATCATCGGACCAACTCCACCCATCTGGAACATCAGCCACTGCATCGTACGACTTCGTCCCGCGACATCCGTCGGCAGAAGACGGCCCGTCTTTTCCGCGAGATAGACCATGATGGCGCCCGTCTCGAAGACGGCGAAAGGAGTCCCCCCTTCGGCATCTCGGTCGACGATAACGGGGATTCGCCCGTTCGGATTGAGCTTCAGGAACCATTCTTCCTTCTGCGTATTCGCAGCGAGATCGATCGCATGAGTCTCATAGGGCAGCTCGAGTTCCTCGAGCGTGACCGAAGCCTTGTGTCCGTTGGGCGTCGGCGATGTGTAGAGATCGATCATCGCAATCAGCCTTGCAACGCTGCCAGACAACCCGCCCGCTCGAGAACGGGATCGAGTGCCTCGCGACCCTCCGCGGTCGCGTATTTCTCGCGAATCGCCAGCAAGGACTTGGCGTGATATTTCTGTGGCTTCTGGGTAAAGGTCTTGCCCGCGAGTTCGACGCTGAACTCCTCGTCGCCCGCCGCCATCGCTGCGGCATTCGCAACCGTCCACGGGCAGAAGAGTGCGCCGACCTGCTCCGCCAGGAAGGGCGCAAGAGTAGACTCCAGACTCGACCAGCTTTCGAACTCGCCCTCCGCTCGCGGGTTCAGCATGCGATGAATCCAGTCGAGGACGTTGGGGGCCGTGCCTTCGATCCAGGCGCCACCCGTCGGATCGGTCCATGCGTTGTAGATCTGTCCCCAGAGTCCAAAATCACCAAAGGCCGGACGTCCCCCAAAGAGATAGGGTCGATCGACAAGATGAGCTTCCAACAATGTCAGCGCATCGCGGAATGATTGTTCGATCTGGGGAGCTGTCACTTCATTGGAGCCGACAAAGAACACACGGCCAGTCATTCGAT
This sequence comes from Deltaproteobacteria bacterium, assembly GCA_032123985.1. GTDB lineage: Bacteria > Myxococcota_A > UBA9160 > UBA9160 > UBA4427 > UBA4427. Next base: position 817 of record JAQBEG010000249.1, on the reverse strand, counting down.
CGATGATCTGAGTTCGAACAGCAAGACGTGCTTCTTCGTTTCCAGCCGGTGCCATCGTGGTGGCAATTCTCCCGCCCGCACTCAGCCGATCCTCCTCACGCGCCCAGCGAAGATGGAACATCCATTTGTTGCCCCATTCGTCGCCGAATTCCTCGAGCAGAAGTGAAACGAAGCGTGAAATCGGATCACCGGGATGAGTCGAATGTTCCGGGAAGAGTTCCTCCATCGCCTCCATGATCGGTGTCGAATCCTGCAATCCCCGCTCATCCGGCGTGACGACGAGCGGAACGATCGGGATCTTTGCGTACTTCTGGTAGTCGGCCATCGTTGCCGCGTTACGCACGATCCACTGGTGCGGGATCTGCTTGTATCGGAAATACGAACGAATCTTGACCGAGAAGGGCGAGAGCTCGACCCCATAGATGCGATAAACGTCAGACATAATCCAAGCCTCCGGAGCGAAAATGGACGGGGGTCACGATCGCATATTGGCACCCGCCGTGCCAATAGCGAGAGAGCATCGAGAGGGCTCGTCTAGAAACGAACCTGCCCCGCTTCGATTCGCTCGAAAGCGTTGATGTCGAGAGGGACGTAGCGCCCTTTCTCTGGATCGCGGAAGAAAAGACGATCCGAAAGCTTCGTTGGATCAAAACCCTCACGGACCAGGTCGACCTTCCGATGCTTGAAGGTTCCGGTGATCTCCATCTGCGGGAGGATTCGGACGAAGATCGGCCGCGCATACGACGCCAATCCTTCTTCGACGACGCGACTGAGTGTATCGATATCGAATTTCTCGTTCGTGACGAGCGAGGCCATC